>NZ_HF986819.1:58795-134095 GCF_000431195.1 Prevotella sp. CAG:255
GAGATACGACAGCTACAGCCGCAAAGGCCCGAAGGTGTTTGCCGGCGAATATGCCTGCCACGGCGACGGAAAGAAATGGAACCATTATGAGACATCACTATATGAGGCAGCCTTCATGACAGGACTGGAGCGCAACGCCGACGTGGTGCTCATGGCCACCTACGCTCCGCTCTTTGCACGCGTTGACGCATGGCAGTGGCGCCCCGACCTGATATGGTTCGACAACGCACGCATGTTCAAGTCGGTAAGCTACTACGTACAGCAGATGTATGCCTGCAACAAGGGCACCAACGTGCTAAAGCTGACCATGAACGGTAAGCCTGTGGCAGGACAGCAGGGGCAGGCCGGACTGTATGCCAGCGCAGCAGCAGACAACGGTGACGGCTCGGTGATTGTAAAAGTTGTGAACACTGGCAAGACCACACAGCCCGTGAGCGTCAACCTTAAAGGCATGAAGGGCGAAAGGACGGCACAGACAACCACACTGACCTGCACCGACATGGATGCCGAAAACACTTTAGAGGAGCCCGAAAAGATTGTATCAAAGACGGGCACGCTTACATGTAAGGCAGGCAAAAAATGCACAGTGATTGAGGACGAGATTGCCCCAATGACCTTCAGAGTATACAGGATAAAGAAATGACAGAAGCGACACCCGGCTCTGGCTCATGGCTAACAAAGGCCGCAGCCGGGCGCATAAAGAGGACATAGAGCAGCAGGCTACGCAGGCAGGACAATGCACACAGCAACATTCTACCTGACATGCAGACTGCATAACGCCTGACTCCGGCAGACAACTGGCAGAGAGCAGCACATGGCTCTGCTCCGCCGCTGTCTGCCGGAGTTTTGTTTATATCCATGATGCCATAAAGTAATGGCTACATGACTACAAAGCACAAATATTTGACAGTTTTTCTGCCTCCGGCATTAAACCAACAGCCATGCTGCAACGTCTTATTATTAAGAAACAAAAACTTTTACCATGAGAAAGACAATAATAATCGCTACAATCGCACTGTTCATCGGCTTAGGCACGACATCGTGCGTAACGACACGCCCTCCGCACGGGCCGCATCCCAAGCACGTCAACCACAAGCCGCCGAAACCGCCAAAGAAGAAAAAGCATAAGCACCCGAAACCGCCTAAAAAGGACGAACCGCCACACGGATACTGGCACTGACAGCAGTCGAAGACTCCACGACCTGACCGTCACTGCGCAGCAAGGCGCATTATGCAGCAAAGCATATGGCAGCAAGCCACACCGCATACAACAAGCCCCTGACCTTTACATAGGCCGGGGGCTTGATGCATATAGCCAATCAGCGCCTTCCGCAAACCGATGCGGAGAGCACGGATGCAGGGAAAAGCACACATCAATAAAGGCATAAGGCACTAAACAACGATTTGCCGGCATTTAGCTGTCAAGACGAGAGATTTACGGCTTAAATACTCCAAATTTGGTTTTATTAACACGTAGCGCTTGTGCGTAACTAAATTTATTAGTTTCTTTGCAGAAAGAAAAAATGAACACCTGTTATGAAAACACTTTTGCTTCTTTTATTATCTCTCGTTGCAGCCATGCCGGCAGCAATGGGACAAGTTGCAGACCAAAAGTTCACGGTCAGCGGAACGGTGGTTGACTCGATAAGCCGCGAGGGCGAACCATACGCCACGATAAGCATAACCAGAAAAGAAAAGCCCGGCAAGGCCGTAAAGATGGCCGTAACCGACAAAGACGGCCGCTTCAGCGAGACGATGAGCGGAAAGGGCAGCTTCGTCATAACCATAAGCTCCATAGGGCGCAAAGCCATAACAAGAAACTTCAGCGTAACAGAAGGCAAAAAGGCTATAGACCTGGGCACGCTCTACATCACTGACGCCAAGAACGAACTGGAGGGCGTTGAGATTGTGATGCAGAAGCCGCTTGTGAAGGCCGACATTGACAAAATTGAATACGACATAGAATCAGATCCCGACTCAAAGTCGAACTCGATAATAGAAATGCTGCGCAAGGTGCCGCTGGTGACAGTAGACGGCGAAGACAACGTAACCGTAAACGGAAGCAGCTCGTTCAAGGTATATGTGAACGGACGGCCCAACAACATGATGACCAAGAATCCGAAAGAGGTGCTGAAGAGCATGCCGGCCAACAGCATAAAGAAAATAGAGGTGATAACCGACCCGGGACCTAAATATGACGCCGAAGGCGTTGGCGGCATACTAAACATCGTAACCATAGGCGGAGGCATAGAGGGATACACGCTCACCCTGAACGGCAACGTGAGCAACCGTGGAGCCGGCGGAGGCCTGTTCGGCACGATAAAGTCGGGCAAGCTGACAGTGAGCGCACGCTATAACTACAACTACGACGGCAACAGGACTGGCTACAGCGAAAGCTCGCGCACGGTTACAGAAGATAACATAAGCGCCGACGCGTCGAATATGGCATCGAGCTCTGAAAACAAGAGCCACGGCAACTTTCAGTCGGGAAGCATCGAGGCAAGCTACGAAATAGACTCGCTAAGGCTTGTCACCATGTCGCTGGGCCTATGGGGCGGAGGCAACAAGGGCAACAGCATGTCGGAAATGACAGGAACAAGTCCGCTGGACGGGCACCCTCTATACGGCTACTCAGCCATGGGAAGGAGCAACTCTTCATGGAAATCAATAGACGGCGGCATCGACTATCAGAGACTCTTCAAGGTGAAAGACCGCATGCTGACGCTGTCATACAAAATAAACACCAACCCTGATGCGAGCGACTACTATACTGACTACGACGAAATAAGTGCCGACAACGGGTGGGAAGACTATATCAGCAGGCTCGAAAACCAATACAGCGACAACAGTGAGCGGTCGACCGAACACACGTTTCAGGTCGACTACACCACACCTATAGGCAAGATGCACACCGTGGAAGGCGGAATGAAATACATAATAAGAAACAACAGCTCGGAAAACGACCGCTACATAAAGCCTGCCGAAGACGGCGGCGAATATGTCTACGACACGGAGCAAAGCTCTCACTATAAACATGAGAACGACATCATAGCGGCTTATCTGGGATACAAGATAAAAGTGAAGAAATGGTCGGGACGGCTCGGAGCAAGATATGAACACACCATACAGGACGTGAAATATCTGCTCGGACAGGGCGATGACTTCAGAAAGCACTTCAACGACCTTGTGCCTTCGGCCACGATAGGATACAGGCTTACGGATATGTCCAATCTAAAACTGGGCTACAGCATGCGCATCTACCGCCCCGGAATATGGTATCTGAACCCTTACCTGAACAACACCGACCCGTCAAACCTCAGCCAGGGCAATCCTAACCTGGAAAGTGAGAAGAGCCACTCGTTCAATATAGGCTACAGCAACTTTACGTCAAAGCTGAGCCTTAACCTCTCCATGCGCTACTCGTTCACCAACAACAGCATAGAAAGGCTGACGACAATGGTGAACGACAACAGCATAGCCGGACTGCAGAACCCAACAGGCAAGGACGTGCTCTACTCCACTTACGAGAACATCGGCAAGACACGGTCGGCAGCCTTGAGTGCATACGTAAACTGGAACGCGACAAAGAACACCAGGATATATGCCAACATGAACGGCCAGTGGCAATACTTCTCCGACGGCAAAGACCTCAGCAACAGAGGCTGGAACATGTATCTGTCAGGAGGCATACAGCAGTCGCTGCCAAAAGAATGGCGCATAAGCCTCAACGTGTTCACGATGACACCGGGCATCACGCTGCAGGGACGCGGCACGAGCTATACAAGCTACGGCATAAACATCAACAAGTCGTTCCTGAACAAGCGGCTCACGATATCGGCCTTTGCCAGCAACTTTCTGAAAAAATATATGGAGTATAAGAACACAACATCGAGCACAGACTTTATACAGAAGTCTGTTTCAAAATACGACAACCAGCGCTTCGGCATAAGCCTGAGCTACCGCATAGGCGAACTGAAGGCAAGCGTGAAGAAGGCAGCCCGCTCGATAAGCAACGACGACGTGAAAGGCGGAGGAGGAGGCAACGCTTCCGGCGGACAATAATTCCGCCACGGGAAAAACGCAGACGTGATGTTGTGCAGGAAATGATATAATGCAAAAGCGTGAAAATATTTCGGGAACAATATGCCCGGCAAAGCCTTATGTCACGCATGGCTCTATATGACGAGCAAACATCATAGCCGGCTATTGACCGCAACACCTCCGGCGCTCCGCTGTAATCGAAAATGTGTCATACGCCAACGGCATCAGACTCGATATAAACTGCATACATACAAAACAAATCTGCAAGATAAGGCATCACAACAGACGCCATATCTTGCAGATTTATTTATTGGCACTGCCTGCATGACATAGCCCGGCAAACAGGCTTACTTACAGGCATTGCTCTTGTTGTCTAATTATTTTCCGGTCATTGTCATCTTACCCTTAGAAGCCTTCATAGCCTTTGTAAGCTTCATCATAGGAACAGAGTTGCTGCCAGAAATAACGTTCTTGACCATCTTGCGCTTCATTACAGGAGCCGACTGCTTCTTCTGTGATGCAGGTGCCTCAGGAGTTGTAAACTCTTTCTTTGCAAGAGGTCCCCATTCTTCATTGATATTCTGGGCAATAGAGAAGGCAATGTAAGAAGTGTTCGGGTCAACAGTCCAATAAGCCTCGTCTACACCAAACTGGTTCCAGTCAGGATCCATCGGATAGTCGGTCTTCAGAAGTTCGATAACCTTATCGTCATTCCACTCCTTATCATAAACAGCCTTATCCATTATAATATCACGGTGCATAGAGGTCTGATCGTTAGGAGTATATGTAACCACCTGATAATAACCAGACTGAGCGTCACCGCCAAAGTTACCGACAGTGATTTCCATCTGTGCCAAGCCTTCACCGCCAAGTTTCTTTGTTGTAACCGGTATTATTACCATATCAGCAAAAGTACCGTTTACGTCCCATGCCTGAACATAGACCTCATAGTCTGTTCCCGGATTATTTCTTTCCCATGTGTTAGTAGCCTCACCTGTGTTGTTAAAGCCAAATCCCTTAACATAGTCGCCTAAAGTTTCAAATCCGAACATCGGGCCCATCATCTCGAAGTTCTCCTCAGCAGTGCCTGCGGGGAACAATATTGCAGCATAACCGGCAACGCCTGATCCTGGCTTGAATGTTACTGTTATGTCGCTTGTAGTAACCTCGTCAATGGTATAATTGATAGAGCAGTCGCCAACAAGGTCTTTCTTCGGTGTGGTGAAGTTTGTTCTTGTTGCTCCGCAAGGAATCTGATACTGGTCGTATCCTACAGTGATGATAGCATACTCAGCATTTGGTTTGAAAGCAAAGTCGAATCCGTGCAGTCTGCCGTCTACGAAGTCCTGGAACAATATTTCACTGTCACTACCGTCAAGATAGTTTGCGATAGCTTCCTCTGTCGTAAGCCTGTCGGCACGAACCTTAGACAGACACGCAATCTTGAAACCTACACACTGAGGCGTGCGTGTAACAGACAAAGCAACGGTGTCGCCGGTGGCTCCGCTGTAAAAGCCCTTATACTCTACGTCGGCTGCAACGCGGCCCTCAAGCGAAACAAACGAAACGCTGTCGATACGCTCTACGAGATAACCTTTAGTGCTGCCTGTCTTGTCGGTCACTAACATACGGTTAGGATTTGTCTGGGCATAGCCCATTACAGCCACGATGGCCAATATGATTGTAGTAAAAAGTTTTTTCATCATTTCATGAATTTAATTGTTTTTTTATTTACGCTGAACAGATATACACCTTTTGTAAGGGCGCTTGTGCTGATAGGAGTTCCGTCCCAGTTCTCCTTTGCTATGATAACCCTGCCGCTCAGATCGCATACTCTTACGCGGGCAGCCTGACCGCCCTGCAATCCGTCGGCACCGAGCATTCCTCCACGGTAATAAGGCACAAGAGAAGAATCTTCTGCGGCAGGCAGACCTTCAATGCCGGTGCCTTCAGAAGTGAATTTCAAGCTCATAATGTCGCTAAAGGAGATTGTCTCTTTCGTTCCTGACGTACCATTAATCTCCATGCCATGGTCGCCAAATGTTATCTTTGCGATATCCGTCAGCAAGTATGACTTGCTCTCAGAGGCCTGCGATGCGGGATTGACCACAAGACTGGTGGTCTGCGCATCTGCTGTGAGCCCTCCGTAGGCTAACGCAAGAAACATCGGAATAAACGTTTTTTTCATAGAAATGAATATTTAATTAATAAAAATGTAAGAACCTGTGGCGGCTCTTACAGAGCTTCCAAATACAAATGTATGAATTATTTTCTACGGGCAATGCAAAAATCAAAGAAATTTCCCCAAATTTCAATGTTAAATTCATACATACTACATCTTTTGTAAATGTTTTTCAATGCACAGTCTGTATAATCACACATATCCTGCATTACATTATATTACAAAAACTAAAGCGTCTGCATTATTTTCTCTCAAATAAATACATCGGCAACAACTTTAGACACATTTTCGGCTATAAAGATTACTAAATGATTTAAGCACACTTTGACCTTTGTTGCCAAAACTGCTTAATATGTTTATTTTTGCTAAAAAACATACGGAACACATACCATTACTTTCAGAACACCAAAATAAGAGGCAAGCGAATCTGGCAAAAGAGCTGAAACATGATGTTTCATGTCATTACATTTTACATAAATATTCAGGTTTATGCAAAATCTTGCATAAAATAAAACTTGTATCCTTTCACCTTATAATATATGGTATATTGGAAAGCAAAACACGGCATATTGCAGGCAGAAAAGACATGTTTCGCAATGAAGAGTGATAGTATAAAAAGTTATATCAAAAAACTCATCACTCGTCACATTCCTGCATAAAACCCTGACAGGCAATTGTTTATAGCGTGACGAGTTGGCGGTTCAACTCGTCACAGTCTGGCAGAAGATGCCATTTTAGCCGAACTTAACCAGTAAAACACTTGCTTGAAGTCTACCTAAATCAGGAAAAATAATATTTTGTCCTCAATTAAGCATGGTGTGACGAGTTGCAGTTGCAACTCGTCACACCGTAACATACTGCAATACAGAAAGTTATACAGCGTTGTGACGAGTGACGAGTTTTTAAGAAAACTTTTTACGGTTTCATCTGACTTACGGCCTCTTCAAGCGGCTTGCTGAGCGGCGGAACATCAGCCGGAACAACAAGCGGCTCGGCAGTTTTGTCCTTCATGGCAGCCTTCCTCTCTGCCTTGGTGGCATATCTCACGCCGGTGACATAAAGCTCCTCATACATATCAATAGGTGTCATTGGATTATTTCCCGGTGTTTTGACTTTTGAGTTCAAATAATAATAACGCCTCAAAAGACTGCTGAGCTTGGGCTGACCATACTTTGTGCTGTACACCTCACCTTTTTTACAGCCAATAAAGCGAAACTTATATCCAAAGAATTTCACTGTAAGGCTGTCCGCTCCGCTATACGCACTGTCGCAATATGCAGTAAACGTCTTATTCACTGTATCATTTTTCAGTCCTGAGACAATACCGTCCCTCCCGCGAGATATAATTTTGTCATATGCAGCATCTATAACAATGTCTGATTTTGACAAACGATCAAGCAGCATATAGTTCCAGCTAAAAAACGAACGTGGAAAGATATATTTGTCATCCCATGCATGCACTTTTTTCTCCGAACGCGTCTTGCATCTCACCATTCCGCTGCCGATAGGCAAATAATAGTCATAAAGTCCCTCACGAAAAGAAGTCGGCACAGAATCGGTAAATATATATGCTCTGCAATAGGCAGATATCACAAGATAATCAGGCTCGCCAACCTTAGCCTCAACTTCAGGTATTGCGTATGCACGTGGCTTCAGCATAACAACGCCGCTGCTGACAGTATCTGCAAGAAACTCCTTTTCATAATAATTGATATGATTAACCGTAACCTTGCCCTTATATCCCTTTGGCAGAGGCAAAAGGCCGTCGGCTCCGCTAACGCCCACGCAGCGGTTGCCCGAAATAAACACACTTGCGGCATGCACCGTACTGGAGTCGGTCATGTCGACAATCTTAATCTGCGCGCTGACACATAATGCTGACATCAGCAAAAAGAAACTGAACAATGTCTTCTTCATAGTAAACGTCTAATTTAAAAATTAAAAGTCAAGAATAAAGGAAACCTGCCCGTAATACAGAGAAGGACACGCTTTCCTTAATTCCTGACTCTTTATGTTGATATAGTAAAGCTTATTTACTGCTTGTTGGCACGCTTGCGGTCGTTGTGGTCAAGAATAATCTTGCGCATACGCATGCTCTTAGGCGTAACCTCTATAAACTCATCTTCCTTGATGTACTCCAAAGCTTCCTCAAGTGAAAGCACTGTGCGCGGGATGATGCGTGCCTTGTCGTCTGATCCGCTGGCACGTGTGTTGGTAAGCTGCTTTGCCTTTGTCACGTTTACCACAAGGTCGTTGTCGTGAACATGCTCGCCCACAACCTCGCCGGCATACACTTCCTCACCCGGATCGATGAAGAACTTGCCGCGGTCTTGCAGTTTGTCGATAGAATAAGCATAGGCAGTACCTGTCTCCATGGCTATCATCGAACCGTTAATACGGCGTGAGATGTCGCCCTTATAAGGCTGATACTCCTTGAAGCGGTGTGCCATGATGGCCTCGCCCTGGCTTGCGGTGAGCACGTTGGTGCGCAGACCGATGATGCCTCTCGACGGTATGTCGAACTCAATGTTCACGCGGTCGGCCTGACTCTCCATTGATGTCATCTCGCCCTTGCGGCGTGTAACCATATCTATCATCTTGCTTGAGAATTCTTCAGGCACGTTGATAGTAAGTTCCTCGATAGGCTCACACTTAACGCCGTCGATTTCCTTATAAATTACCTGCGGCTGACCAACCTGGAGCTCGTAGCCCTCACGGCGCATGGTCTCGATAAGCACTGACAGATGCAGCACACCACGTCCGCTTACAATCCACTTATCCGTTGAGTCCTCGAAAGGAGCTACACGCAGCGCAAGGTTCTTCTCGAGTTCCTTCTGCAGACGGTCGTTGATGTGGCGGCTGGTAACAAACTTGCCCTCCTTGCCGAAGAACGGCGAATCGTTGATGGTGAAGAGCATGCTCATTGTAGGCTCGTCGATGGCTATAGGCGGCAGCGGCTCCGGATTTTCAAAGTCGCATATTGTATCGCCGATTTCAAACTTCTCCAATCCTATGATGGCACAGATGTCACCGCTGCTCACCTTGTCGGTGCGCACGTGGCCCATACCCTCAAAGGTGTGAAGCTCCTTAATCTTTGTCTTCTCCTGAGAGCCGTCGCGATGAGCTATCGTCACGTTCATTCCCTCAGTGAGAGTTCCGCGGTGAACACGTCCCACGGCAATACGGCCTGTATAGCTTGAATAGTCGAGACTGGTTATAAGCAGCTGCGGCGTGCCCTCAAGAGCCTTAGGCGCAGGGATAACCTCTACGATTTTATCAAGAAGATATGTGATGTCTGTTGTAGGATTCTTATAGTCCTCACCCATCCAGCCGTTCTTCGCACTTCCGTAAACAACGGGGAAGTCGAGCTGGTCTTCGGTGGCGTTAAGAGAGAACATAAGGTCGAACACCATTTCATAAACCTCTTCAGGGCGGCAGTTGGGCTTGTCAACCTTGTTGACAACAACGATAGGCTTCAGTCCTATCTGAAGAGCCTTCTGCAGCACGAAGCGCGTCTGAGGCATAGGGCCTTCGAAAGCGTCAACGAGCAGCAGACATCCGTCTGCCATGTTGAGCACACGCTCCACCTCACCTCCGAAGTCAGAGTGTCCCGGAGTGTCTATAATATTTATCTTGGTTCCTTTCCAGTTTATCGAAACGTTCTTAGAAAGAATGGTTATACCTCGCTCACGCTCCAAGTCGTTGCTGTCGAGCACCTGGCCGCTCAAGTCTTGCCCGTCACGGAACAAGTTACCGGCCAACATCATTTTGTCCACAAGTGTGGTCTTACCATGGTCTACGTGGGCAATAATAGCTATGTTTCTGATATCTTGCATACTAATACCTTAAAAGTCAGGTGCAAAGTTACACATTTTTTTCGTAACATATTTTATTAGCAATTGTTTTTTACATGAATGTAAAACATTAATATCCAAATAATATGCATAACATGGGCAAAAACACACATTTATACAAAGAATATTAGACAGCTAAAATACAGCTGCAAGACAAATGACATGAAACAATCTTTATTTTTCTACTATTTTATTCAGCTTAATTTGAAAAACTAATGCCATAAAAGGCTCAAGTTTTCCACCACGATAAGCTCCATAAGCCAAATTATAAGGTATGTATACCTCCCAGACAGAGCCTTCCGGCATATTGACAAGGGCCTGCCCCAGACCAATTATTACGCTGGAACATTTAAACTCGTGCACTCCTTCGTCATGTAGTATATCTTTAACCACATCCCACATTTTGTATTCAACGTTTACAGTAGAATTCATGGTTGGCTTGTCTCCATGCCCCACTTCTAACACTTTATACTGAACGCCGCAGGGCAAGACTATTACGTCTGAACTATATTTGTTGTTCTCCATAAAAGCATCACTATAGTCCTTATTCTTTCTATAAAGCGCTTCATAGTATAAGGTCTTTATCTTTTCAACCCATCCAAGATATTTATTACATGCTTTCTCAAATGGCACATTTCCTTTGTTTCCAGATATTACGCCGTCACAGAAGCCCATTATATACGACTCTTCATCTATAATATTTTCCGGTATAAGAGGACTAAAAAAGTCAAACATATTTCTTGCCTGTTTCATCTTTTCCTTTATCATAGGTTTCAGACTACGCCCAATTTTATATGCGCGGTTATCAACAAGATTATAATTGTCCTGTTCATCCTCAATACCCATCAAGACTATATCAATGTCTGCAATTGTATCTATTTTATAAGTATCAGCTATATATTTGGAGAATCCGTCAGCATTACACAATCCTAAATTATAGCTCATCAGGCTCTTTTGGCTGGCAAGTTCATCAATCGCTTTATTTTGAGCATTAGAGAGCAAGCTGAATGAGAACAATAAAACCATTATCAATATATCCTTAATCATAGCTTAAATTTTATACAAGAAATATCAATTAGCCGTCATAACAAACATATGCAAAGGTAAAAAATATTTATCATTTAGGCCAATATGCTGCATCTAAAATTATAAAAAACATCAAACCCGTGCATCTTTAACAAAAATAGCATTGAAAAAATTTTATATATAACTTTTTATTTGTAATTTTGCACCCGATTTCGGAGAATCCGATGCATTTGATGATGTTCACGCCCTCACAGCGGCGCGCTGCATCAGAAAGATGTAATCACAAAACATTTAAAACAAAAAAATTCAATGTATTTAGATCAAGCTAAAAAACAAGAGATCTTCGGCAAGTACGGAAAGTCTAACGCTGACACAGGTTCTGCAGAGAGCCAGATAGCTCTGTTCTCTTATCGTATTTCACACCTGACAGAGCACCTGAAGAAGAACCACAAGGATCACGCTACTGCAAGATCACTGACTATCTTGGTAGGTAAGCGCCGTGCATTGCTCGACTATCTGTACGACCGCGACATCAACCGCTACCGTGCAATAGTTAAAGCTCTTGGTCTGCGCCGCTAATTTAAGAAAGCGCAAACAAAGCTTAAAAGAAACACGAAGTCCCGAAACTGTTACTAAACGGTTTCGGGACTTAGCTTTTTATAACGTGCCAACCTCCCGTATACATACAGCCACGGCGTTGACATAGCTGTTAATAGCATTTCTGTGCTATAAGGCTGCAAGTTACATGCCGGTGCCCATTCAGGCGCGTACCTGCACATAAAAACACAGACAACCAAATTATGGCTGCCTGAATGCGGTTATTATAATAATGTGTGTTTGTATGATGACCCGGCTCTGCCTGCTCATCCGAGAATCTCGCGCAGCGGCTTCATAACAAAGTCGCGCTCATGCATAAGCGGATGCGGTATCTTTAAATCAGGTTCATCCACCTTTATATCATCATACAGCAGAATGTCGATGTCTATTATGCGGTCGTGATACTGGCCGTTTACCGACTTTACAGTGCGCCCCATGTCACGCTCTATGGCCTGCGTAGCTTCCAATACGGCACGCGGACTCAGCTGAGTAGACACGCATACAGCTGCATTGACAAACATATTGTCTGAAGAAAAGCCCCACGGCTCGGTTTCGTAAAGAGACGAAACACGCTCTACCCTACCAATGTGTTCACCGATAAGATCAACGGCACGCCTTACGTTATGTTTGCGGTCGCCTAAATTTGTGCCAAGAGAAAAATAAACCGTATGCAATTAGGAAGCAAGAATTAAGGATTAAGAAATAAAAAGTTTAGAATTGGAAAGTAAGAATTAAGAAACAAGAAAAGATGCCTTTGCGGCAAGACCTCTCACTTCTTAATCCTTACTTCTTATTTATCAGTCGTTTACGATGAGCATTGCGTCACCGTAGCATCCGAACTTATATCCGTTCTTCACGGCCAGGTTGTAGGCCTCCATCACGACGTCATAACCACCGAAAGCAGCAGTTGACATAAGCAGCGTTGACATCGGATGATAGAAGTTGGCTATCATAGAGTCGGCTACGCCAAACTCATAAGGCGGGAAGATAAACTTGTTAGTCCATCCTTCATATTCTTTCAGCATCTTGTCTGTACCCACAGCCGTCTCAGTGGCCTTGATCACGCTTGTGCCTACGGCGCAAACATGATGTCCTGCAAGCTTGGCATTGTTAACCGTCTTGCATGCCTCCGCACTAATAAACATCTGCTCTGAGTCCATCTTATGCTTGGTGAGGTCTTCAACCTCGATGTCGTGGAAGTTGCCCAAAGCGCAGTGGAGAGTGATAAATGCGAAGTCGATACCTTTAATCTCCATACGCTTCATCATCTCACGGCTGAAATGCAGACCAGAGGCAGGAGCCGTAACAGCGCCCTCGTTCTTGGCAAAGATACACTGGAAGTCGTCTATGTCTTCAGGTGTTGCCGGACGGCGGTCTACGATATAATGCGGCAGCGGAGCCTCTCCGAGTGCGTAGAGGTCGTGCTTGAACTCATCGTGAGGACAGTCGTAAAGGAAACGCAGCGTGCGTCCGCGGCTTGTAGTGTTGTCGATAACCTCGGCCACCATGCTTCCGCTCTCGTCAAAGAACAGTTTGTTGCCGATACGTATCTTGCGGGCCGGCTCAACCAGAACGTCCCACAAGCGCATCTCCTCGTTAAGTTCACGCAGAAGGAACACCTCTATCTTAGCGTCGGTCTTCTCTTTTGTGCCGTACAGACGTGCGGGAAAAACTTTTGTATCGTTGAATATGAACGCGTCGCCCTCATCAAAATAGTCAAGAACATTGCGGAAGTCGAGATATTCGGGGTTGCCGTCCTTGTCTTTCAACGGCTCACCATTCTCGTCTTTCTTGTACATCTCTATTTTCTGAGACACCCGGTGCACCACCATAAGCCTGCACTCGTCACGGTGATATGGCGGATTAAGGGCTATCAGCTCTTCAGGGAGCTTAAACTTAAATTGTGACAGTTTCATATCTTAAATATTCTCGGTTAATTTATCTTCTATTGTTTGCTGCTCAAGCCACGCCGGAACGTCGTCGAGCTTTATGCAGTCTTCTATGCGTATGTCGCCCACACGCGTACGGCATAGTGCCGTCAGATAGGCTCCGCTATTAAGTGCCTCGCCTATGTCGCGCGCCAGCGCCCTTATGTATGTGCCCTTGCCGCACACCACCCTGATGCTCATCTGCATCTTTTCGGGGTCGAACCAGAGCAGTTCTATCTCGTCGATGCGCAGAGTCTTCGGCTTAAGCTCCACGTCGCGGCCCTTGCGCATAAGCTTGTATGCGCGGTCGCCGTTGACCTTGCAGGCTGAATAAGCCGGCGGCACCTGCTGTATCTCGCCCACAAACTTGGGCAGCGTGGCCTCTATCAGCTCGCGCGTAATGTGCTCAGTGGGATAAGTTGCGTCTACGGGATGCTCCATGTCATAGCTTGCCGTGGTTGCACCCAGCTGCAGCGTGGCCGTATATTCCTTTGTATGGGCCTGCAATTCGTCAATGCGCTTGGTGGCACGGCCCGTGCAGAGTATCAGGACTCCTGTGGCCAGCGGGTCGAGCGTACCGGCATGACCGGTCTTTACGCGCTTTACTCCAAGACGCTGTGATATAAGATAACGAACCCTCGCAAGCGCGCCGAAGCTCGACATGCGATAGGGTTTGTTGATGCATACTATCTCTCCTTCGGTAAAATTCATACACTTCTCAGTCTGCCATCTTCATGTCAACGCCACAAAGCATGCAGATTAATATTATGATTCCTACTACTATACGATACCAGCCGAAAGCTGCGAAACCATATTTTGTTACATAATTAATAAAGAACTTTATCGCAAGAATGGCTACGATGAACGCCACCACAGAACCTACGATAAGCATCTCAAGATTATTTCCGGTTGCAAGGAGCGAACCATCGCCATGACTTATCAGCTTGTAGGTTTCGAGACACGTGGCTCCGAACATTGTCGGAACGGCGAGGAAGAACGAAAACTCAGCCGCAGCCTTGCGAGTCAGCTTCTGCGACATACCGCCGACTATAGTCGACATTGAACGCGACACGCCCGGAATCATTGATATGCACTGGATAAGGCCTATTATGAATGCACGGCGATATGTAAGTTTGGTGTCCTCTGAACCGTTGCCGAAAAGCTTATCGCAGAACAGCATGAACACACCTCCAACTATAAGCATGACGGCTACGAGCGTAACGTTGCCAAGATTTGACTCTATGAAGTCGTTGAAAGCCAAGCCCAGCACGACTGCCGGCAGCACGCCGACAACAAGACGGGCATAAAAGTCATACATGGCCTTCCAGTAAGACGTTCCGGTCTGAACCGCCTCGGGATAGAAGAAGCGGCGCCAGTAAAGACATATCACAGACAAGATGGCTCCAAACTGTATGATAACAGTGAACGCCTTTACAAAAGGAGTGCTCTCCACTCCAAGAAGTCCCTGAGCGATAATCATGTGTCCGGTTGAAGACACAGGCAGAAACTCAGTGAGTCCCTCGACGATTGCAATAATTATAGTCTGTAAAAGATCCATTTATTATAGTTTTTGCTCTTCGTTGTCCAATTCAATCTCGTTTTCAGTTCCGTTATCCTTCGGCTTGCGCATTATGGCATATACCATCGACACAAAGCCTATGAAGCATATCACCGGGGCAACCTTGATGCGCATTGCGCTGAATATTTCCGGATTAAACGTGTTGTCGTCGGTACCACCGCCGCTCATAAGGATAAAACCGATGATGACAACTACCATTCCCACAGCAAGGAGAATGAAGTTCATGCGGTCAAAAGCTAAATTCTTTCTGTCCATTTTATAGTTTTATATTTTTGTTGTGTAACAAACTTTCCGTCAACTGAAGCCACGTGAAGCAGCCTCTGAAAAACAGCATTCACTTTATATTTTATATAGGTCGCCGGCCTTCATCCTGAGGAATTTGTTGACCGACACGAATGCGCACAGCAGCGTGATGACGATGCCGAACACGAATACCGAACCTCCCGTAACGGCCATCACCTGCCATGTGATAACAGTGAGCACTCCGGGCTCATATGTATACAAGGCATATATGCCTCCGCCAAGCACGAGGTTGGCTATGACTGCTGCCAGAAGTCCTATGCCGATGGCATTACAGAGGAAAGGTCTGCGGATGAATCCCCATGAGGCTCCTACGAGCTTCATGGTATGAATAGTAAAGCGGCGCGCATATACGCCAAGCTTTACGGTGTTGTTGATAAGCGAGAACGACACGCACGTGAGCAGCACGGCCAGCACGAGCAACACCAGGTTGATTTTCTGCAAGTTGGTGTTCACGCTGTCCATGAGGTCCTGCGGATAAGTTATGTCAGTAACCTTAGAGTCGCGCTTCAGGTCTTTCGATATCCATTTGAGCGAGTCGCTGTTGGCATACTGCGCCTTGAGCTGCAGCTCTATCGAAGCGACAAACGGATTGGTGCCCAAGAACTCGCTCGGGTCCGTGCCCATGGCCTCGGTCTGTTCCTTCAGGGCCTGCTCCTTGCTTATATATGTCAGATGACTTATGTAAGGGCGTTTCTTCAAGTCGTTGCACAACTGCCGTGCCTCCGGATTAGTTATATCCTCGCCAAGCATCATCGTAACTGTGAGGTTTTCTTTCACATACGCTGAAAGATTGTGCGCCGTGAAAACGGAGAACACTACCATTCCTAACAAAATCAGCACCAACGCGGTGCTTATACATAAAGTTATGCCCTGCAGTCCGTGGCGGACGCGGGTCTTGTTTCTTTTTTTACCCATTATTTTGTGGCTATAACACACCTAATTTGGTGCAAAGTAACAAAAAAATATTCTCACTCACAACAGTTTAACGACTATTAACAGCATTAGGGCTATTATATAGCCGTATGCAGGGCTATACGACATGACATTTTGAGAAGCATTTGCCTCATTAGGCTTCCTTTCTGATTTGCACAAAGGCTTCCACACTGCGGAATTCTAAAATTATTTATCTCTGGGCGCAAATATCGCAGGCAGAAGTGTGCAAAGACTATAGCTTGGCAATCAGCTGGTTAAGAGCTTATTTTGGCAAAGTGTGCAGCGAACACACGCCTATAAAAGAAGAAATATACTACATTCGCAGCATAAAAGGCCGTATTTCGGCATGTAATCCTATGCATTTCGTATTGCCAAACAATGCTTTCTGAAATGCAAAAGGCCATGTTTTGCAATGTAAAAGACTTGATTTCATACTTTAATATGCCTGTTTCTGCATGGCAGGAGGCTATTTGCCATTCTAGAACGAGCCGCAAAACGTACATTTCTTAAATATCATATTGACATATAAAACTGCAACAGTGCTTTCAAAGAGACATATGCAAGATTTATTTCTGCATATACAGCATACAGTTTCTGCAACGCGCTGTCCGCAACAACGGCTGCATGCCGGCAGACGCCCTGCACCGGAAGATAATATAACTATTTCTTCAGCAACGCGGCATAGCCACTTTACACAGCAACAGATGCCAAGAAAGGCACGGCAAATGTGGCAGGATATTGACAAAAGAAAAATAAAAGCTGACTTAACGGCTTTTTATTTTGTTATTACCAAAGGTTACACTATCTTTGCATATATGAGCACAGTAATATATCCATCGCCGATATTCGGCCCGGTTCACAGCCGCCGTCTCGGCATTTCGCTAGGCATAAACCTTATGCCGGCAGACGGTAAGGTCTGCACATTTGACTGTATTTATTGTGAATGCGGCTTTAATGCCGACCATCGTCCTAAGCTGCGCCGCCCCACACGCGAGGAGGTTGCAGAGAAGCTTGAGGCAAAACTCAAAGAGATGAAGGCCGAAGGACAGCTGCCCGACGTGCTTACGTTTGCAGGCAACGGCGAGCCTACGGCGCATCCGCACTTCGCCGGAATAATAGACGACACCATAGAGCTGCGCGACAAATATTGCCCCAAGGCCAAAGTGTCGGTGCTGAGCAACACCACAATGGCAGACAGACCGGAAGTGCACACAGCACTGCTGAAGGTGGACAACAACATCCTGAAGCTCGACACTGTTGACCCTGACTATATTAATAAGGTGGACCGTCCCGTCAACAAGACCTACGACGTAAAGAAAATCATTGAGACCATGAAGTCGTTCAACGGTCACGTGATTGTTCAGACGATGTTCATGCGCGGCAAGACCGGCAGCGAAGACGTCGACAACACGGGAGAAAAATATGTTGGTCCGTGGCTCGAGGCATTGAAAGATATCAAGCCGCAGCAGGTTATGATATACACCATCGACCGCGAGACACCAGACCACGACCTGCTGAAAGCATCTCACGAAACTCTCGACGCCATACGCGACAGGGTTATTGAGGCAGGAATAAGCTGCACGGCGTCTTATTAACGAAGGGACAAGACACAGGCATACAACGCCTCGCATATAACACAAAAGGATATGATGCAGAAAAGCATGATAAGTTTATGGGCAAAAGTTTCTGATTATCTTGCATTTACGCAAAATATTCTTTACTTAGTAAACAAAGAAATGGCGTATGAGTCCAAAGTTTAAAGAGGAAAATGGATTTGTCTTCAAGATATATTCCAACGAGGAAGAACGGAAGCATGTCCATGTAATAAAAGCCGAAAACGAAGCTAATTTTGGCTGGAACCCAACATAACGCTGGCAAACAACTATGGGTTCAGCGACAAAGAAATAAAAAATATCACTAAAATTGTATTGAAATATGGAAACGAATTTAAACGACAATTTGAAGAACACATCGGTAAGCGTCTTGATGATTAACTCTCAGGGGATGATGCTGTCCGTCTTGGGCAACGACTACTTTGTGTCGTACAATCGCGTTCCATGGCTTCGCAATGCACGAATAAGCAGCGCGCTCAACGTCAGAATGGCAGGAAAAAACGCAATAGAATGGCCGGAACTGGATGTCGACCTCGAAATAGACTGCCTGAAACATCCTGAACGCTATCCGCTCGTGATGAAAAGGTCTCCTCTCGACGTGCTTTAAATTATACGCCTAACTTGTTTTATCAAACAGCTATAAACTGTACGGCGTCTTATTAACGAACAGTCTACAACACCTATACCAGACGACATTCCGCTGCTTTCATTCAGGCCGGAATGTCGCCTGATTATTTAAAACAAATATATCTGAAACACCGTTAAGGCAAAACCATACACTTGCCTTTTATAATGATGGAACAAGCCTTTTAACTACTTTAACCCGAAAAGTAATCGGCAGTTCCTTATTTTTGCATAATTTTGCACCCCGAAAAAAGGATAACAGAATTATGGCTAACATTAACGACATGACCGTGGGCTCGCCCACGCGCGACATCATACACTTTGCGGTGCCGCTGATTTGCGGCTACATACTGCAACAGATGTATCTCATCATCGACGCAGCCATCGTAGGCCAGTTTATAGGCGTAAACGCCCTGGCTGCCGTAGGTGCGTCTTCTTCAATAATGTTTCTGATAATGGGCTTCTGCAACGGCTCGTGCGCAGGCTTCGCCATACCAGTGGCACAGGAGTTCGGGGCCAAAGACTACTCAAAGATGCGTGCCTACGTGAGCAATGCCCTGCGCATAGCGGCTGTGATAGCCGTTGTGATAACCGTGATAACATGCATATTCTGCGAGCGCATACTGAAGATAGTCAACACGCCGGCCGACATATTCCACGACGCATGGCTGTTCCTAATGCTCAACTTTCTGGCCATACCGTTCACCATAGCGTATAACATCCTGTCGGGATTCATCCGTGCCCTTGGCGACTCCAAGCAGCCATTCTACTTTCTGATAGTCTCTTCGGTGGTCAACATCCTGCTCGACTTCCTGCTCATCATCGCCTTCGGCATGGGCGTTGAGGGCGCAGGCATCGCCACCATGCTGTCGCAAATATTTGCCTCGGCACTGTGCGCGCTATACATAAAGAAGCGCATGCGCATACTCATTCCGCAGGGACGCGAGCGCGCATACAACGACAAGATGGTGGGAAAGCTGCTCAACAACGGCATACCCATGGGGCTTCAGTTCTCCATCACAGCCATCGGCACCATAATGCTGCAAAGTGCCAACAATGCTCTCGGCACGGTCTACGTGGCTTCGTTTACGGCGGCAATGCGCGTGAAGTATCTGTTCACGTGCGTGTTTGAGAATATCGGAGTGGCCATGGCCACATATTGCGGACAGAACATAGGCGCACGCAAGCTGGAGAGAATAAAACTCGGAATGACTTCGGCAGTAAAGATCATGCTCGTTTATTTTGTGTTTACCCTCATTGTCATCGGGCTTTTTGCCGACGAGATGATGCTGATGTTCGTAAAATCTACCGAAAGCGAAATTATATCAAACGCAGCAATGTACATGCGAATATCAAGCTATTTCTTCCCCGTTCTCGGTATTCTCACAATATTCCGCTACAGTCTGCAAGGCTTAGGCTTCTCTAATCTGTCAATGCTTTCGGGCGTAATGGAGATGATAGCCCGCTGCGGCGTGAGTCTGTGGCTGGTTCCGGCATTCTTGTTTCTTGGCGTATGCTACGGCGACCCTACGGCATGGATAGCCGCCGACCTGTTCCTTGTGCCGGCAGTGGTGATTGTGTATAAAAGGCTCAAAAAGCGAATGGCCAAGGCATGACGGCAGACAACGAGGCAAAAGTGTGAATGAAGAAGAGCCAACGGCAAAAAAGCATGACGGCAGAAAGCAGAAGGATGCAGCCAGATCAGCTCTACGGAAAATCATATACAGCATAAAAATAGCATAAATGCCGCCAGACAGGCCCTTAATTCAAGCCTTGTCTGGCGGCATTTACAATTTAGCAATGCATCAATATTATATTATTTGCAGGCAGACTACTCTTTCAGGATGTTGTTAATGATTCCTGCTATTTTGTCAACAATGCCCTTCACGGTCCTTCGCTGTGGCGTATCAATACCGGGCTCAACACCTTTTAAGTCTATTGCCGTTATCTGCTGTTCGTTGTCATTATGCTCTACGACCGGCTCTGCACTGCCAACATGCACCATTTCTTCAACCTGCTCAACAACAGGCTGGGCAGCAGGCTTTACGGCTTCTTCATCACATGGCTTTACTTCAAGCTGTATCGTGCCCGGCATATCCGTATTCTCGCTATCCGTCCCTGCTCCATTATCAGGCTGAATGGCATCTGACGGCGAATCAGCCTCAGCAACATCAGCAACCGGCACATGATACGGTCTGCGCATTTTGCTGTTCTTAGGCTTATACAGTTTCTTTATTAGCTCATGATAATGCTCATCATCTGAATACTGGCGCTCTGTCTCCGTGCGGCAGAAATCACAGCTTTCGTCGTCCATGCCCGTTGCAAGGATGGCAATCTTGGCATCTTCACCCAGCGAATTGTCGTCTGAAACGCCCCATATTACGTCAAGGTTATGCCAAAGCTTATCCATAAATGCATCAATCTCCTCAAGCTCATTGACAAGCAGGGGATGCTCCTCGCTGGTGTATATATTCAGCAGTATGCGCTTTGCCTTGCTCACATCGTTGCCGTAAAGCAGAGGTGAGTCGAGCGCATTGAATATGGCTTTCTCCACCCTGCGCTCGCCGCCGGCGCGCCCGATGGCCATGATGGCTTCGCCACCGTTCTTCATTGTCGACTCCACATCGCAGAAGTCGAGGTTTATGTTGCCTTCAACGGTTATCAGTTCGGCTATGCTCTTAACGGCATTGCACAGCACGTTGTCGGCATACTTGAATGCCTCCTTCACCGGAATCTTCGAGTCGGCATAAACGTCGCACAGGCTTTCGTTGTTCACTATGAGCAGCGCATCAACATTCTTGCGCATCTCCTCAACGCCCTTAAGGGCCTTTATTATCTTTTTCTCTTTCTCGAAAAAGAAAGGAATGGTAACCACGCCTATCGTAAGAAGACCCATGGAGCGCGCCACGCCGGCCACCACCGGGGCTGCACCCGTGCCGGTGCCGCCGCCCATTCCGGCCGTTACGAACACCATCTCTGTCTCGTCTGCAAACAGGCTCTTTATCTGTTCAAGGCTCGACTCGGCCTCCTCGCGTCCCTTTTCGGGCACTCCGCCTACGCCGAGACCGCGCTTGCCGAGAAGCAGCTTAACGGGAACGGCCGACCTTGCAAGCGGCTGACTGTCGGTGTTGCACACGGCAAAGCTTATGCCGTCGATGCCTTCTTCATACATGTTCTGAACGGCATTGCAGCCACCGCCGCCCACGCCGACAACCTTGATGATGTTCTGCGACAGGTCTACAGGTTCGCCAAAATCTATCGTACCAAACTTTCTTTCTTCCATATGCCTTGTGTTTTGCGACAGCAAAGATAATCATCTTTTATATAAGGCGCCGCAGAGCGCAAGGCTTGCAGAGATAAAAATGCCGAAAAAAATTATTACACAATAAAAATATTAAAGTATTTTTGCAGTGTGAATGACATGGAAACAAACAACGACAAAGCGCAGGCTATTGCTAATGAGGTGAAGAAAATGGTAATGGAACTGCAACGCATGGGACGCACAGACCTGCTTCTGCGTGCCATATCGGTGCCTGTGCTGGAAGAACTGCGCATAGAGGCAGCCAAAACGAGCCTGAGCCGGCTGAGAATTACAAGCGACTACCACTTCATACTGACAGACTACGGCAAAGAGGTTATAATGACGCCCGTGCACAAGGCTCTCTATCTGTTCTTCCTTAATCATCCCGAAGGTGTTGAGTTTAAAGACCTCGTCGACCACAGCGAGGAAATAACGCGCCTGTATAAGGCCACGACCAACGGCAGCCTGGACATAGAAAAGATAAACGAGACTGTGAGCAGGCTGGTGAATCCCACGGACAACGCCATAAACGAGAAATGCTCAAGAATAAAGGCTGCATTTGCCGAACACATGGACGAATATGCACTAAAATACTACATGATAAGCAGCCACGTAACGCGCTACTTCAACAATTCGGCAAGAGTGTGGTTCAAGCGGCTAAAGGTGATAACGCTGCCGAGGCATCTGGTTATAAAGGAATATGAATAAGGCAGATGCTCTGGCGGAAGCATGATATTGGCGGAAAACCAAGCAGACAAAGCATTTGTGTAAACCAACGATAAACACTGACATGGCTAAGCCGGACAAGTTTTGGCATGTAGCACAATTTTATTGATAATAATTTTTAAAATACTGACATTTTTGTTAACTTTGCTCACCATAAAAAACATTTAAATACGTTCCTGCCCGCTGCAAAAGGCGGCAAAACAAGTTGAAAAAGAAAACGCCTTTATTATGAAAAAATTATTCACGCTAAGCCTTATCCTGATATTATTTGCAGGATGCAGCAACAAGAAATCTGCCGAAGAGCTGTTCAAGGAGACATCTTCGGGTGTGGTAGTGGTGTTAAACGAGTTTTACTATGAGGTGCAGCTTCCTAACGGCAACTCGCTTTACTTCAAGGGCCTTGACGAAGACGGCGACATAACCGGACTGACGGCCGACGCTGAGGAAGCCAAGAAAGACCGCAACATGATAACGGGTACGGCATTCTTCATCGACAAGGAGGGCACGCTGATGACCAACCGCCACGTGGCACAGCCCGACATCGACGCCGTGACGGCACGCCGCAGCATGATAAGATTCATGAAGACGCTGAAGCAGTTTTTCACTGAGCAGATGGCGGAACTGTCGCAGCAGTATGACCAGCTGGAGAGCCAGAAGAGCAGCTGCTCTTACTTCGACTTCTACGGATTTATACACACCGACCAGGAAAGGCTGGCACAGATAAACGCGCAACAGGCTGAACTGAGCGAGCAGTTTACGGCACTGAAGCAGTCGCGCGAAGGCATCGACGACAACATTGACCCGGAGGGCATTAAGATAAGGACTATATCGGAACTGGGCATTGCCTACAACAACACATACGTAACCAGCGAAAGCGACTTCATAATAAAGAATCCGTGCGTGGTGGTACGTACATCCGACAAAGAGAACATCGACCTCGCGCTGATACAGCTAAAGAACAAGAAGACGCCTGAAAATACATATATATTTAAACTGAAAGGCGACGACTCTGAGCGGTCGTTCACCGACAAGCTGGCAACCCTCTTCTCAAGCAGCGACGACGACAAGCTGAAGATAGACCAGCAGCTGTATATGATAGGATATAACGCCGGACTTGTGCTTGCCAACACCAAGCAGGGCATAAAGGTGCAGATGACGAGCGGCAAGGTTACGCAGCTGTCTGACGGCCAGCGCCTGCTCTACAGCATACCTACGCTGCAGGGCTCAAGCGGCAGCCCCGTGATTGACGAATACGGCAATCTGGTGGCCGTAAACTTTGCCAAGCTGGGTACTACCGACAACTTTAACTTCGGTATTCCTGAGGAAAGCATAAAGGAATTTATGAGAAAATAATCTTTTGCACAAGAAACATAAAATACGCACTCCCTGTTGCCTGACATAACAGCAACAGGGAGTGCGCTTTTTATATACACCGCCTCCTGTTTCACTGCGATAAGTTTCTGACAAAGGCCTTACGGCATTAAATAATACAGGCTTTCGGCATCTGCCTGCTCGCCCTACGCATACATCTAAATGCCCCGAACTTAACATCTATGTCTGCCGATAACGGCTTTTTGCCATACAGACAGAAAACAAGCAAGACAATAACTGCCATAAATCTAAACGGAGTCAACTTTAATCAGTGAAAGGTCTGTTTGAAGTCAACCGAAATCAGAAAGGGTAAAAGGAATTTGCTATATAAATATTTTCATAAAAAACTCATCACTCGTCACATACGACCATAACACACTGACAAACAAGATGTTACGGCGTGATGAGTTGCAGTTTCAACTCATCACATCATGCTCAATAAAGGACAAAATATTATTTTTTCCTGATTTTGGTTGACTTCAAGCAGGTATTCTCCATGTTAAGTTCGGCTAAAATGGCATCTTCAGTCTGGATGTGACGAGTTGAAACTACAACTCGTCACGCTATAAACATTTGTCTGTCAAGGACTTATGTGGCATTGTGACGAGTGATGAGTTTTTAAGAAAAACTTTTTATTGTCATCATCCTGCATAAAAGCATACCTTTCATGGTGCGATAGGCCGTGTTTTAGTCTCCATTTTGCCGTCTTTCGCAATGCAATATGTGCCCTTTCGCCTATATGCCTGATATGTTGTCGCCACCGGCAGCAGGGCAAAGAAATCATCCATCTCCGCATATATTCTGCTTAAACCCAAATCTGTCTTGAGGATTCGGGATAAAAAGAAAGTGGGACGAACCTCACGGTCAGTCCCACGAATGATAAACCTAAAATGATATAAACTTAGAAATCATTATAATTTACTGATTATACCCAATTTTGTTCCGTTAATGAACTCAATAATGTGGCGTATCTCTTCGCCATCAGGTACCTGTTCCTTAATCTGCAATACAGCATCAAACACACTGGTCTGACCATGGAACACCAGACGGTATGCATTGGCGATATGGCTCTGCACATTCTCTGAAACGCCATGGTTGTTAAGGATAGTGGTATTGACGCCACCATACTTCACCGGATTATCGCTTGCCACGATATACGGAGGAACATCCTTGCTGAAGCGGCATCCGCTCTGCACCATAGACGCCTTGCCCACACGTGCTCCCGGATTGGCTATAACGCCAGAAGAGAATATCACAGCATCCTCTATGACGCAGTCGCCGGCAATCTTCGTACCATATCCGAACACGCAGCCGTTGCCAATCTTTGTGTCGTGAGACACGTGAACGCCTTCCATAAGGAAGTTGTTGTTGCCTATCACGGTCTTGCCGTCGCTGAACGTCGCACGGTTGATAACGACATTCTCGCGTATGATGTTGCCGTTTCCGATAATAAGATGAGAAGGGTCACCCTTATAGTTGAAGTCTTGAGGAACAGCTCCAAGCACAGTGTTCTGGAACACCTTGTTGCCGCGTCCCAGGCGGGTACCGTTCATTATGCTGACGTAAGGATAAATGACGCAGTCGTCACCGATCTCAACATCGCCTTCTATATAAGCAAACGGATAGATAGTAACATTCTTTCCGATTTTTGCTTTAGGATCTATTTCTGCTTTAGGACTAATCATATTATCAATTCTAATTTATGTTATAACCGTCATCATCCCGGCGCAATGTCATCGTGCTGTCAGCATCGGCACAGCGCCGGCAATGACTTAAGAAACTTAATCTCTGCCGCCGCCGAGTGCGTAATAAAGATTTACAACGGCCTGCATCTTATAGAAGTCGTCCTGTACCTTAGCCAGCTCCGCGTTAAGCAGTGACTGCTGGGCGCTGATAACCTCGAGGTATGTGCTGTTGCCCATAGCAAAGAGGTCTTTGGTGTATTCAACGTTCTTGGTAAGGCTCTCTATCTGCTTCTGCTCCAGCTTGCTCTTCTCATCTGAAGAATTATACAGCACCAGGGCGTTGCTTACCTCGCTGCCGGCAGACAGAACGGCATTCTGCCATGTGTTGTATGCCTGCTCCTGCTGAGCCTTGGCAACCTTCAGACCTGCCACGAGCTGACCGTTCATGAATATCGGCTGAACAAGACTGCCGACTGCGCTGAGCAGCCACTTGCCGGGATTGACGATGCCGGCACCTGAGCTGTTGGTGAATGCTCCTGAGGCGCTTATAGTTATGTTAGGATAAAACTTAGAGCGGGCTGTCTGCACGTCGTAGAAGCACTGTGCGAGAGTCATCTCGGCATAATGCACGTCAGGACGGTTGTTGAGCATCTGTATGCCTATGCCCGTGCTGAACTCAGAAGGAAGCGACTGGTTGTCGAGCTTGCCGCGACCGATGGTCTGCGCCTGCTGGCCTATCAGCAGCGAGAGCGAGTTCTCGGTCTCGCGTATCTGGCGCTTCAGGTCGGCAGCCTGTGCAAGCACTGAATAGTAGTTGGCCTCAGCACTCTGCACGCTTGTCTCCTTAGTGTTGCCAAGCTCCTTCTGCAGCTTCATCATGTCCCATGTATCCTTTGTAAGGCCGGTCATGTTGTCGACAATCTCAAGCTGCTTGTCGAGCATCATCAGCGTGTAATACATGTTTGCTATGTTAGCAATGAGATTTGTCTTAACGACGAGCTGATAGTCTTTTGTGGCGAGCAGTGCCATCTGTGCGCTGCGCTTCTGGTTGAGCAGATTGCCGAACAGGTCGATGCTCCAGCTTGCGTTGATGGGCAGCGAGTAGGTCTTTGTGGCCTTGCTTCCGTCCCACGAGCTGATGGTTCCCTGCGGTGAGAATGTGAACGAAGGCACAAAAGCCAGCTTTGCAGCAGTGAGCTGAGCCTCAACCATCTTGACATTCAACGCGGCGTTGAGCATGTCGGTGTTATTGGCAAGACCTTTCTCTATGATAGACTGCAACTGCGGATCAGTGAACACGCTGCGCCAAGGCAGGTTGCCGAAGCTTGTGGTGTCTGTTACAGCCAGAGTGTCTGTGGCAGAAGCTACATCGCGTACAAGTCCCGTGGTGTTCACTTCCGGGCGCTCATACTTGTTGTAGATTCCGCAGCTGCTTAAAAGAGCAGCCGCAGAAATCATTATCAATATATTATTCTTTTTCATTTTTATCATCATTTTTCAGCATTTCAACAGGACGTGTGTACTGTAACAACTCTGTATCGACAGAAGTAACCTCGTCTTCAAACTCGAGCGGTCTGATCTTCTCCTGCAGATATTGGAAGATATAGAACAGAGCAGGCACAACCAGAAGCTGGCAGACCATACCGATAAGCATACCTCCGATAGCGGCTGCACCAAGGGTCATGTTTCCGTTGTATCCTACACCAATCGGGATGAGCAACGGAGCAAGACCGATAATCATAGCCAACGAGGTCATCAAGATAGGACGCAGACGGGCGCTTGCACCGAGAACTGATGCCCACGACAATGCCATACCGGTGCGGCGGCGCTCAAGGGCGAACTGCACGATAAGGATGGCGTTCTTGGCCAAAAGTCCGATAAGCATAATCAACGCGATCTGCATGTAGATGTCGTTGTTCTTTCCGAACAGGTCTGTGAAGACGAACGCTCCGGCAATACCGAACGGAATAGAAAGAATTACTGACAGCGGAACGAGATAGCTCTCATACTGTGCACTCAAGATAAGGTAAACGAATGTCAAACAGAGTGCGAAGATAATCATCGTAGAGCTGCTAGACTCCTGCTCTGAACGTGTCAGACCAGAGAACTCGTAACCAAATCCTGTTGGCAGTGTCTGCTTAGCCACTTCGTCAATGGCACGGATAGCGTCACCTGAAGAGTAGCCGTCTGCTGCTGTGGCGTTGATGTCAATAGATGTAAAGAGGTTGAAGCGGGCTATCAGCTGCGGTCCGTAAACCTTGGTCATTGTTACGAACTCGTTGATAGGAGCCATACCCTTTGCAGTTCTTACATATACATTGTTCATACTCTTGATGTCCTCACGCATCTTCGGGTCTGCCTGGATCATTACACGATAAAGCTTACCGTAAGAGTTGAAGTTTGAAGAATACATACCTCCGTAGTATCCTTGCATTGCAGTAAGCACTGTGTTCGGGTCGATGCCACTCTGCTTACATTTTGCAACATTAACATCAATCATATACTGCGGATACTGAGAGTTGTATGAAGTCATGGCAGTACCGATCTCAGGACGCTGATTAAGCTCTGCAAGGAACTTCTGAGTGATGTTAAAGAATGCGTTCACGTCACCACCGGTACGGTCGAGCATAGAGAATGTCAAACCGTTGGTTGCAGAGAATCCCTGCACCATAGGCGGCTGGAAGGCCAGAATCTGTGCACCCTTGATTGAAGCAGTCTGCTTGTAAATCATTCCGAGCACCATCTTAGAACCCATGCTGTGTACGTCGAAATACTTCATGAATCCTTCTTCCTTGTCACGGTCCTCAAACGACTTCAGCTTAATAACGAAAGTACCCTGGTTTGAACCCTGACCTGAAATAAAGTTATAACCTGTAATACGCAGACGGTTCTCAATAGCCGGGTTAGTTGCAAGCATCGAGTCAACCTGGTCCATAACGAGGTTGGTCTTCTCAAGACTGGTTCCAGGAGGCGTTGATATTGTACAGAATACTGTACCTGTATCCTCGTCAGGCACAAGACCTGTCTTGGTGTTCATAGCAGTAACTACCAGAGCAGCCACACCTACGAGCACAGCAATTATTGCGATAAACGGTTTTTCAACAATCTTGCGGACACACTTGGTGTACTTGTCCTGCACCTTACCGTATGCGCCATTGAATGCAGTGTGGAAGCGGTCAATCATTGACATCTTGCGCACAGTGCCGTCTTCGTTCTTCGGTTTCAGCAATATCGCACACAATGCCGGTGAAAGCGTAAGAGCGTTGATAGCCGAAATAACGATTGAGATAGCCATCGTTATACCGAACTCATTGTAGAACGTACCTGAAGTTCCGCCGATGAACGACACAGGAATAAACACGGCCGACATCACAAGCGTAATAGAAATAATGGCTCCTGAGATTTCGTTCATCGCGTCGATAGAGGCCTGGCGTGCCGACTTGTATCCAAGGTCGAGCTTAGCATGGACGGCCTCGACGACCACTATGGCGTCGTCGACCACAATCGCGATGGCAAGCACTAACGCAGACAGCGTAAGCAGGTTGAGAGAGAAGCCGAACACATACAGGAAGAAGAACGTACCGACCAGTGACACAGGCACCGCAATAAGCGGGATAAGTGTTGAGCGGAAGTCCTGCAAGAAGATGTAAACCACGATGAACACGAGCACGAATGCCTCAAACAGCGTATGAACGAGGTCGCCCATAGACGCGTAGAGGAACTCTGTAACGTCCTGCATATAGTCGATTTCAACGCCCGGAGGCAGCAGAGTTCTCTGCTCATCGATAACTTTCTTGATATCCTTAACAATCTGCGTAGCATTCGAACCCGCAGTCTGTGTAACCATCATCATGACGGCCGGCTGACCGTTAACCTTTGATGTAACACTGTAATAAAGTCCTCCGAGCTCAACTCGTGCAACATCCTTTACACGGATGGTATTACCGTTTTCATCGCTCGAGATTATCATATTTTCAAATTCAGTAGCAGTCTGCAGACGTCCCTTATAACGTATTGTGTATTCATACTGGTTGTCGCTCTGCTCACCAAACTTACCTGGTGCGGCCTCAATATTCTGCTCAGCCAACACATTCTGTATGTCAGACGGCATAAGGCCGTAGTTCTTCATCTTGACGGGGTCGAGCCAAATACGCATTGAATAGGTCTTGGCACCCATAACTTCACATCCACCTACACCGCTTACACGCTTAATGGCAGGGATGATGTTGATGTCGGCATAGTTCTGCAAGAACTTCTCGTCGTATCTGCTAGCATCTCCCTTGATGGCCATAAGGAGCACGGTTGAGGTCTGTCGTTTTTCAACCGTCACACCAGCCTTTGTTACTTCGGCCGGCAGCAGGGCTGATGCCTGAGACACACGGTTCTGCACGTTTACCTGACACATGTCGGCGTTCATACCCTGATTGAAGAACACCGTAATGTTGGCCGAACCTTCGTTCGAAGCCGTTGATGTCATATATGTCATGCCTTCCACACCGTTGATCTGCTCTTCAAGCGGCACGATAACCGAGTTGAGCACGGTCTGGGCATTGGCACCCGTATAGTTTGCGCTCACACGCACCGTAGGCGGCGCAACGTCAGGGTATTGCTCTATAGGCAACGACACCAATCCGATAAGACCCAGGATGACTGTCAATATTGAGATAACCGTAGACAGCACCGGGCGTTTTATAAAGTTATCTAATCTCATGTTTTTTCTGTTTTACTTTTGTTTATGAGGTTGTAAGGCTGAGGGCAAGTGGCGTCATAAGCATTCACTCTGACGCCTGCATACGCCGCAGAGCCCGGCGACCTGATTTACTTTGTAAGGTCTTCTTTCAGTTTGTTCAGGTCGTTCTGATGCGAACCCATCTCGCTTGTCTTCTTCAGTTTCTCCTGATATTGAGCCTCTGTTATCGGTGTTATCTGCATACCGTCCTTCAAGGTGGTAACACCCTTAACAACGATCTTGTCGCCGGCCTTCAGACCACTTTCGATAATATAGTTCTTACCGTCGTTGTTGGGGTTTACGGTAACGGCGCTATACTTAACCTTATTGTCTTTTCCTACGATATAAACGAAGTATCTGTCCTGAACCTGTACAACAGCTTCCTGTGGAACAACGATGGCAGAAGAGCTTGCATGAGGCACGACGATGCTTCCTGAACCGCCGCTCTTGAGCAGATGCTCAGGGTTGGGGAAGTCGGCACGAATAGATACAGAACCTGTGCTCTGGTCGATTACTCCGCTGACAGCAGCCACACGTCCGTCATGTCCGTATACTGTACCGTCGGCAAGCTGCAGCTTAACAGGAGGATAATCCTTTATTGCAGCGTGGAGTCCGCCGGCTGTCTTTGTCATGTCGAGGAGGTCTTTCTCAGTCATTGAGAAGTAAACCTGCATTGAGTTAATGTCAGACACTGTTGTAAGCGGCTCTGCATTAGAAGAGCTTACAAGCGCACCGACTTTATAAGGCAGGTCGCCTACTACACCGTTGGCCGGACTTGTAACATAGCAGAAGTCGAGATTCTGCTTTGCAGATACATAGTTGGCCTGAGCCTGTGCAAGAGCTGCCTTAGCAGACTCGTAGCTGTTCTTGGCAGACTGCAGTTCGTAAGAACCGATTACGTTGTTCTTAAACAACTTCTGGCTATTCTCGTATGTAAGAGTTGCTGTGTTGAGCTGAGCCTTGGCTGAGTTAACGGCAGCCTTAGCCTGGCGCACAGCTGCGGCGTAAGTTACGTTATCAATCACGAACAGCAGCTGACCGCGCTTAACGGTCTGTCCCTCTCTTACGCAAAGTTTTGTTATGAATCCTGAAATTTTCGGGCGGATCTCCACGTCCTGGACGCCCTTGATAGATGCAGGATAAGAAGACTGGAGATTCGCGGTCTGCGTCTCTATTGTCCTCACAGCGAACTCATTGTCGCCCATTTTTCCTCCCTGCTTGCCCCCGCACGATGTTAACATTGCGGCAACAGCAAATGCAAGCAATAAAAATTTGTTTCTTTTCATACCTATTTTCCTAAAATTTTTATACTATTATTTCTAATTTGCTTATATCATATTTTGAAAACTATTTTCACACCGGTAGTTTTCGAGATGCAAATGTACATATTATTATTGAATATTACATTAAGGTTAAATGATAATTATTGTGTTTTAACTCTAATTCACTGTAAGTAGCATTAACAAAAACATTTTGAGGAGTGTGCGCGTCAAAATTTAAAGCTATGCACGCAATGCGGCGCACAAGGTCTGAAAACGAAAAATAATTACAAAACGAACCATACATGCAACGCAGCGCATGGCAACGCTTTCCACATAATTATCGCGCTATTCGGACAAAATGCGCTGCCGGCACGCGGCACAGAAAGCGGTAAAAAATCAGGACATTTGTTTTTGACGAAACAGAAAACAGATAACAAAAATATGTTAAAATACACAACTTCTCAGGATCAATAATTTAAGATTAATTCACACCAAGTGCGATTTCGTATATAAAATCAGCCTGTTTTGGAGACACAAACGGGTGAAATTAGAACGCAAAAGGCGACATTTTGACCTCTAAAAGGATAGGTTTTACACTGCAAGATGCCACATTTTGCATTTTTGGAAAAGAAAACTCATGCTGCATAAAACATTAAAATGCTGCCCGTCAGACACTTAACAAAATCATCGTTTTTAGGCTGTTTTCTGTCAGAAATACCTTTGCGCCGCGGGCGTTGGCGATGTAGAGGCGCCAAACGTCTGCGAAAAATAAAAAAGATTTACATTCAGCCGATACCTTCAGCACCGGCATTGCATGGCAAAGCGCAATGCCGGTCTACCGGAAACGGCAGCGCCTTTGTCAAGCCTTATCCTGACAAAGTCCCATCTCACGTGCCTTCTCCATAAGCAGCTGCATCAGCGGTTCGCGCTCGTTGGGCACCTTGTTGTCAAGCACGGCATCCTTCAGCACCTTCTTCAGCTCGCCAACCTCACGCGAAGGCTTAAGGTTGAACATCTCCATTATCTCTGTTCCGTCGATGCAGGGCTGCAGCAGACGCTTGTAGTCCTTTTCCTTAAGGTCGTGGAGCTTAGAGCGCACAATGCGGAAATTCTCGAGGAAATGGCGCTTGCGCACCTCGTTCTTGCTCGTTATGTCGGCCTCGCACAGCATCATCAGGTCGTCAATGTCGTCGCCGGCATCGTTAAGCAGTCGCCTTACGGCACTGTCCGTAACCACGTCGTCGGCAATGACGATTGGCCGCATATGCAGGTTTACGAGCTTCTGCACATACTTCATCTTGCTGTCGAGCGGCAGTTTCAGTCGTCTGAATATCTCCGGCACCATCTTTGCGCCTATATAATTATGGTTATGGAAGGTCCATCCTATCTTCTGGTCCCATCGCTTGGTCTTCGGCTTGCCTATGTCGTGCATCAGCGCAGCCCATCTCAGCCACAGGTTGTCAGAGTGCTTGCACACGTTGTCGAGCACCTCAAGCGTGTGATAAAAGTTGTTTTTGTGCGCCCTTCCCTGCCTTGTCTCCACCATATCCATGGCAGCCAGCTCGGGCAGTATGCGCTGAAGCAGACCGCAGCGCTGCAGGTCAACGAAGCCCTTGCTCGGCGTCTTGGTCATCATTATCTTGTCGAGCTCCTCGGCAATGCGCTCTCCGCTGATTATGCCTATGCGGTCGGCGTTGCGCTCAAGGGCGTCGAACGTCTCCTCTTCGATAAAGAAGTTAAGCTGAGTGGCAAACCTTATGCAGCGCAACATGCGCAGCGGGTCGTCAGAGAAAGTTATATCGGGGTCGAGCGGCGTGCGTATTATGCCGTCTTCCATGTCGGCAATTCCGTCGAATGGGTCTACAAGCTCGCCGAAGCGCGGTCCGTTAAGACACACGGCAAGAGCGTTTATCGTAAAGTCGCGCCTGTTCTGGTCGTCCTCCAGCGTGCCGTCTTCAACCACCGGCTTGCGCGAGTCGTGCGTATAGCTTTCCTTTCTTGCGCCGACAAACTCCACCTCAAGGTCGCAGTATTTCACCTGTGCCGTACCGAAATTGCGGAACACCGACAGCTTTGCCTTGCGCCCAAGTTCCTTTTTCAGTGCGTCGGCAAGCTGTATGCCGCTGCCCACCACAACCACGTCGATATCGTTCGACGGTCTTTCAAGAAACAGGTCGCGGACATATCCGCCGACAACATAACATTCGAGGTTAAGCGAATCGGCGGCAGAAGAAATCTTATGGAATATATCTTTATCAAGCAGGCTTGCCAATTCGGCGTTTGTCAGTAACTTCATAATCAAAAAATTTCTAAGCGGCTGCAAAATTACAAAAAAACAATGACACAACAGCCGTTTTCATGCTCTTTATTATTCATAACAGCAACGACCATACAACACAAGGACAACAAGGAACAATATAAAAGTGCACATCATCAACATGTAAAAAAGGTTACAACTGCCACAGAAGGACCTATACGAGAGTTTATCACAAAAAGAGGATTTTAGCTATTCACCAGACCGCATACAGCAACACGAAAGATGCCTTTTTGCAACACGAAAGGTGGCATATCAGAACGCAAAAGGTGGCCTTTCGCAACGTAAAAGGTATGCTTTTACAATACAATATGTGTCATCTGATATTATAAAAAGGATATGGTTGTTGTAAAGTCGCAGTCTGTTGTCATCAACGCAAAAAGTTTTTTAAAAAAACTCGTCACTCATCACATTTGGGTTTAACCTGCTGACAGGCAACATGTTATGGTGTGACGAGTTAAATTTTCAACTCATCACATCCGTCATCTGCAGCAAAAAAATGTTGATGTTTCCTGATTCAGGTTAACTTCAAACAGCCAAATTCATGATTTAGATTGACTTCGGCTCATCTTATTACTGCCGTCGGTTGACGTAAATACGCACATTTTTACCATACACACCCCTGTAGGGACACACCCTAGGTGTGTCCAAATTACGCATTATCGAAAAAATCCTCCGCAACATATAATCAAGAATAAATATCTGTTATACAAATAGTTACATTAGAACATCGGTAAATCCTTGGGACAGCAATAAATCCGCATTATTCATCAAGATGATATTGCCGGCTATAAAATTTACACGTAATCGGGCTGCGGACGCACCTGGGGTACGTCCCTACGTTTACTATCAACAAGACTAATGACTTTAACTCCTTGCTCACCCCTGTGAGCGATAACTCCTTTAACTACTCCAACTCCCAAAAAGAATCTGCTTTAACTCCTAAAAAATCCAGCCCAAAAGCCCCATGTGACGAGTTAAGAGTCCAACTCATCACACTTTAACCGTCTGTCAGTCAGCCTATTAAACGGCATTGTGACGAGTGACGAGTTTTTATAAAAAACTTTTTATGATTGTCTACGGCTATAAAAGACAATACACAAACGCCACAAAACATACGGCCGGCAATAAGCCTAAGAAAATAAATATATCATACAACACTATGCCCCGGCCATAGCACGTAAACATCAAATAATAAGCCGTTTAACGGGCATTTATTTTGCATTTCGCCCGACTTGCACTATATTTGCACCCGATAATACAAAACAGAAAATGAAAACAAACAAGATAACAACGCTCTGCGCAGCCATAGCCATGATGGCGGCAATGGCAGGATGCACAGGCAACGACATGAAGAAAGAGGCCGAAGGGCTGCTCGACAACGCACGCGAGCAATTCGGCAAGGGACAGTATAAGGAGGCTCTCGCCACGATCGACTCGCTACGAAAGAAATGCCCCGAGGCGATAGACGAGCGCAAAGCCGCACTGCGCCTGTATCAGGAGATAGAGCTTAAGCGCGCACAGCTGAACGTGGAGAACACGGACAGAGCGCTGCAGAAGATAGAAAGCGAGTATGAGCAGATGAAGAAAACCGTGGAAGACCTGAAGAGCAAGGGCATGGCCACGGCAGAACAGCTGAGAAACCTGACGCTGACAAGGGTTAAGCGCGACTCGCTGAAAACGGTGTTCGACGTGGAATGTGCCAAGATAAAATACATAAACAAAAGAATGAAAGAATGACGCCGCCGGCTCACCTTTTTTATTAATTAATATTTTATATTGGCCGTATATCGTGTAAAATTAGTAACTTTGCACCCGATTATTCAGAAAATATGTCAAAAGACAATCAGAAAACAGAAGAACAATTCAGGAGCGCCATGGCAGAATGCCGCGCACTGTTTGCCAAGAAACTTCACGACTACGGCCCGTCGTGGCGCATACTGCGCCCCTCGTCGCTCACCGACCAGCTGTTTATCAAGGCCAAGCGCATACGCAGCCTCGAGATAAAGAAAGAGTCGCTCGTGGGCGAAGGCATACGCCCTGAGTTCATAGCGCTCATCAACTATGGTATAGTTGGTCTGATACAGCTCGAGATGGGCTTTGCCGACACGCCCGACATATCTGCCGACGAAGCACTGTCCATATACGACAAGAAGGCCGACGAGGCACTGCAGCTGATGATAAGGAAAAATCACGACTACGACGAGGCGTGGCGCTCTATGAGAGTGAGCAGCTATACCGACTTTATACTCACAAAGATACAACGCGTAAAGGAAATAGAAGACATACACGGGGCCACCCTGGTGTCTGAAGGAATAGACGCCAACTACATGGACATAATCAACTATGCCGTGTTCGGGCTGATAAAACTTTCTTAAACATTGACGATGCACGCAAGAAAAGCCATAACGGGAATATTGGTCAACGTCTGCCGCCTTGTAATATCGCTGACGTTTATCTTTTCGGGATATGTCAAGGCTATAGACCCATTAGGCACACAATACAAGCTGCAGGACTATCTCAACGTGGTGCAGCTGAGCCAGTATGTGCCCGACTATCTCACGCTTGGCGCATCGGTGCTGCTTGGCGGACTTGAGTTCTGCCTCGGCGTGTTCATTCTTTTTGCCATACACCGCCGCCTCATGTCGAGGCTCGTGCTGCTGTTCATGGCCATAATGACTCCGCTGACGCTGTGGCTCGCCGTTGCCAACCCGATAAAAGACTGCGGATGTTTCGGCGACGCCGTCATCCTTACCAACTGGGAGACTTTCTATAAGAACGTTGTTCTGCTGGCGGCAGCCATCGTGCTGTGCGTAAAGCCGCTGATGATGCCCCGCTTCATCAGCCGCACCAACCAGTGGATAGTGATAACCTACACCATTATCTTCATCCTGTTCTCGAGCACCAGGAGCCTCTACACCCTGCCGCAGTTCGACTTCCGCCCCTATCACATAGGCGCCGACATAAAGAAAGGCATGGAGATACCCGAGGGGGCAAAGGGTCCGGAGTTTGAGACAACGTTCATACTTGAGAAGAACGGACAGCGCAAGGAGTTTACGCTCGAGAACTATCCCGACTCTACATGGACCTTCATCGACAGCAAGACCGTGCAGATATCCGAGGGATATGTGCCGCCTATACACGACTTCTTCATACAGACCACCGACGGAAGCGAAGACCTTACCGACAGCGTGCTCAGCCGCCGCGGCNNNNTTCCCCCCCGCGTGCCCACCCCCCGCGGCTACACATTCCTGCTTATATCGCCACATCTCGAATATGCCGACGACTCTAACTTCGGCGAGATCGACCAGATATACGAATACTGCCAGAGCCACGGCTATCCGTTCTACGGACTGACGGCAAGCACCGACGAGGGCATACAGCACTGGCGCGATATAACGGGAGCCGAATATCCGTTCTATCTCACCGACGAGACCACGCTGAAGACCGTGATAAGAAGCAACCCCGGACTGCTGCTGCTGAAAGACGGAGTGGTGATAGGCAAATGGAGCCACAACGACCTGCCGCAGCTAAGCTATCAGACGGGCAAGCTGGAGACGACAGAATACGGACACTTGCCCGAAGACTCCGTGACGGGCAAGATATCAAAAATACTGCTGTGGTACATACTTCCGCTGCTGTTACTTACCTTTGCCGACCGCACATGGAAGTTCACGCAGTGGCTAAAAGAGAAAGAACATTCAAACAGAATATATCAACTTTTTAAAAGAAAGAAAAATGAGAAAGAAAATTGTAGCAGGTAACTGGAAAATGAACATGAACTTGCAGGACGGTATCGCCCTGGCAAAAGAACTTAACGAGACTCTTAACAGCAACAAGCCAAACTGCGGCGTAATCATCTGCACACCGTTCATCCACCTGGCAAGCATAGCACAGTTCCTCAATCAGGACGTGATAGCTCTCGGCGCTGAAAACTGCGCAGACAAAGAGAAGGGCGCTTACACAGGCGAAGTTTCTGCTGAAATGGTAAAGAGCACCGGTGCTCAGTATGTTATTCTCGGCCACTCAGAGCGCCGCGGATACTACGGAGAAACTCCTGAAATACTGAAAGAGAAGGTGCTGCTCGCACTGAAGAACGGCCTGAAAGTAATCTTCTGCATCGGCGAGAGCCTCGAGGAGAGAGAAGCAGGCAAGCAGAACGAAGTTGTTAAGGCTGAGCTCGAAGGCAGCGTATTCAACCTCACAGCTGAAGAGTTCAAGAACATCGTTATAGCATACGAGCCTATCTGGGCTATCGGCACAGGCAAGACAGCCACAGCTGAGCAGGCTGAAGAGATCCACGCTTACATCCGCAGCATCGTAGCAGAGAAGTATGGTAACGAAGTTGCTGAAGAAACATCTATCCTCTACGGCGGAAGCTGCAAGGCAAGCAACGCTCCTGAGCTGTTCGCTAAACCTGACATCGACGGCGGACTCATCGGCGGCGCCTCACTGAAGGCTGCTGACTTCATGGGTATCATCGACGCATGGAAATAATCTGAAACATTAAACGGGATGGCCAAGGGCAAGGCATTAACGACCTGCCGCGGCCAAATCCCGTTTACTTATTTAACCTTATAAAACTCATAATCCGAAAAAAGAATGAAACAATTCGCCGTTTTATTATCACTGACATTGGGCTTCAGCCTCAACACTGAGGCGCAATCATTCCTCAATGACCTAAGAACAGACAAGGCCGGACAGGGAACCGTGACCGTGAGTCAGAGCAAAGACATCGACGAATTGGTAAACAACGCCAAGCTGATTAAGTCGGCTCCGACAACGGCCACCAACGAAAAAAGCAACAACGCTACAGCCGCTACAGAGCACAAACAATCGCAACATAAGGCTCAGGAAAAGAGAGATACCGTTGAAGAACCTCTAAAGGAACAGCACTATGCATCAGGAAGCACAAGCCCGTCGACAGACGCACCTGCAGTGAACACGGCCAAGAAAGTGATGCGCAACAGCAGAAGAATCACAGGCTACCGCGTTCAGGCTTATTCGGGAGGCAACTCAAGGGCCGACCGCCAGAAGGCTGAGAGCATCGGAAGTGCAATAAAGATGAGATTTCCGGACCTTCCGGTTTACGTCCACTTCTATTCTCCGCGATGGATATGCCGCGTAGGCAACTTCAGAACCTACGACGAGGCAAACAGCGTGCTGAAAGAGATAAAGAGCATGGGCTACAGACAGGCATGCATAGTGAAAGGAAAAATCACTGTAGGATATTGACACCGGGCCACGCCGACATCAGATATGCGGCATAACTGAAAGACAACATAATCAGCACGGCATGAAAACAGATTATGCCGGCAAACCATTTATTATAAAAAAACACATATAAGATAATGAATCCTGAAACAGAATTCCGTGAAGGTCTCGACGACCTGGCATCACATTACAAAAGTATTCTAGAGCTTCTTGGCGAAGATCCTTCGCGCGAAGGTCTGCTGAAAACACCCATGCGCGTGGCAAAGGCCATGCAGATACTCACCAGAGGCTATACGCAAGATGCCCACAAGGTGCTGCTTGACGCCCTGTTTGAAGAGAAATACAACCAGATGGTTATCGTGAAGGACATCGACTTCTTCTCGCTCTGTGAGCACCACATGCTGCCGTTCTACGGCAAAGTGCACGTGGCATACATCCCCAACGGATACATCACCGGCCTGAGCAAGATAGCCCGTGTGGTAGACATATTCAGCCACAGGCTGCAGGTGCAGGAGAGAATGACGCTGCAGATAAAAGACTGCATACAGGAAACGCTGAAGCCGCTGGGCGTGATGGTGGTTGTAGAGGCTAAGCACATGTGCATGCAGATGAGAGGCGTTGAGAAGCAGAACGCCATAACAACCACAAGCGACTTCTCAGGCGCATTCAACCAGGCCAAGACAAGAGAGGAATTTATGAATCTCCTGCATAGCGAGGGAAAACATATATAAATAGCCAAGAAATAATCGCAGAGAGCATTATCTTAAACTTTTTTAACAACAGGCGATGCAAGGTTTGCATCGCTGTGTTATTTATGAAGTAAAAAATCATAAATATTAAAAAACAAAAATTAACTGAAATGAAAAATTTATCAAGATTGTTCGCATTACTTATGTGCTGCACAATGGCAGTTTCACTTACATCATGTCTTGGCACTGACGACGACGGAGGCATCGATCCCGAGACATACAAGACATGGCTGCAACAGATGAGCGGCAACTATTACGGCGGCTCGACATGGCAGACTCAGAACAAAATCTACTTCTTCAACGATACAATAACAGACAAGAACAACGAAAACAAGGTTGACTCTATAACCGGCATCACCGCAAGTTTCTACAAAGGCGACTCTACTCTGGTTATCAACGGCATCCCCGGAAGAATACTTGCTAAGGAGATTAAGGAAAACGACGCCCTGAAGCAGGCCATTGAAAACGCTAACATGCAGTCTCTCAAGGCTAAGTTCATCCTGTCTAACGTAAGCGGCAACGTGGCTTATTATCTCACTTATCCGTATGACATAACATATCCGGCACTCCAGTACAACGGTGAGACTCACAAGGTAACACTCAAGTTCTACGGTCCGTCATTCGGAGGATATCAGTACAGCCAGGCATCAGAACTGCACATGATCGACCTTTATCTGATGGGAGTTTACGTAGACGACAAACTGACTTACACCATTTGCGACAGCCCGAACAACGAGGAGCAAATGAGAAAGGCCATACTTCAGGCTATCGTAACACGATAAAAAAGCAAAAAGACATAATACTTGGTTCAATTTCTATTTAAGGGAATCCACGGCAGAGATAAAAAATGCCGTGGATTTTTATTTTATCTGCACGCATTTTATATTTCTAAACTTTGACTTTAACCAAAAATTTGCTAACTTTGCGAAGCCCGTTGCGCCTGACATTGCACAACTAAGGCATCCATGCACCGTGAACGGACGGAAAAACACATAATGAAAAATATTATAATCAACAAATTACAGAAATGATGAAGACCATATTTACCCTTATCGTCGCGCTGCTGGCAACGCTGAGCGCCGCAGCACAGAAACTTGACGGCAGCTGGACCGGCAAGCTGAACGTGGGACAGGCCACGCTGAACATCGTGTTCAACATAGAAAAAGACAAGGACAACAAGCTGTCGTGCACGATGGACAGTCCTGACCAGAACGTGAAAGGCATACCGGCCGAAATAGCCGTAAGCGAAGGAACAAAGGTGAAAATAAGCATACCGGCAATAATGGCCGCCTTTGAAGGCGAAGAGAAAGACGGCATGCTGAAAGGCACGTTCAGCCAGAGCGGCATGTCGTTTCCGCTGGAAATGAAGCAAGGAAAGGTGGAGCGCAACAGGCCACAGACGCCAAAGGAGCCTTATCCGTATAAGACAGAGGAAGTGACATTCAGCAACACGGAAGACAACGCCACGCTCAGCGGCACGCTGACCTACCCCACGGGATACGAGAAGATGAAGAAGGGCACGGTGCCTGTTGTGGTAATGGTTACCGGAAGCGGACTGCAAGACCGCAATGAGGAAATATTTGAGCACAAGCCTTTCCTCGTCATAGCCGACTTTCTGGCACGCAACGGCATAGCATCGCTGCGATATGACGACCGCGGCATGGGCAAGTCGAAGGGCGACGCGGCTAACGCAACAACAGAAAACTTCATGAAAGACGCACTGGCAGCCATCGAATATGTACGCGGAACAAAGAATTTCGGCAAGACGGGAGTGCTCGGACACAGCGAAGGAGGCAGCATAGCCTTCATGGCAGCTGCCGAAGGCAAGGCCGACTTCATAGTGAGCATGGCTGGAACGGGCGTAAGGGGCGACAGCATACTGATGGAACAGAACCTCGTGCTGCTGAAGATGAGCGGATATACCGACAAAATGTGCAGCGACTACGCAAAGGCACTGAGAGGCGTATACGACTTCATCATCAGCAAAAAGACAACCGGCGACGCCAAGGCTACGGTGGACGAGATTGTCGGCAAGGCAGGAATAAGTCTGCCCGAACCTGCCAAAAACAACATGGCAAAGATTATAGAAATGAACAATCCGTGGCTTAACTACTTCATAGCCTTCGACCCTCGCCCGTCGATAGCCAAGGCGAAATGCCCCGTGATGGCCATCAACGGCAACAGCGACACGCAGGTTATTGCCTCGACAAACATCGGGAGCATAGAGAAACTGCTGCCGAAGAACAAGAAGAACATGGTGAAGACATACAACGGACTCAACCACCTGTTTCAGCACTGCACGACGGGAAGCGTGAACGAATATGCAAACATAGAAGAAACCATATCGCCTGAGGTGCTCAATGACATTGCTACATGGATTAATTCGGTGAAATAACGCGGAATCATAAATAAGTTTCAAAAGAGCGACAGCCTTATCGGCGTGTCGCTCTTTTGCGTTTCTTCCAATATACAGGACGGCAAAGGCACATGCCCGCATGCCGCTCCGGCCATGCATTGCCGCATAAAACAAATTTGGGCTAACATGCTGCCTTGACAACATATTAGCCCAATTTATGTCGGGATGACTGGACTCGAACCAGCGACCTCACGCCCCCCAGACGCGTGCGCTAACCAACTGCGCTACATCCCGTCCTTATTTGCGGGTGCAAAAGTACACACTTATTATGACATCTGCAAACTTTTAGGCGTTTTTTTGCACCTTCAACGCAAATATTTATTAAATACACACATTTTGAAGCGCCCGAAGGCGTCATTGGACAGCTGAATGCACTGGCAGCATACACTAACAAGCAACATAATGAAATAATCTCAGCCAATGATAAAAGCCGATGCTTTCAAGCAACAGACGCTGTCAGGCATCAGCTACAAAACAATATGCCAAAACAGAGACGGCACGCCTTCAGAAGAAACAAAGTTTAACGGTTGAGTCTCTTGCATTAACACACCTTCAACAGACATTCTACAAAAGACATAACCGAAAACACGCCACGAAACGGCATAAAACAGCAAGAATACATGCCATATTGCCGCAACAACCAGCCGTTTTTCATTGATTTTCATGACATAACTCAACCATCCGCACAGCAGAACTCGCCCTTTTGCAGTATAAAACACGGTCTTTCAGCCTGCAAAACATGGCCTTTTGCACAACGAAAGGCCACAAAACGCAGTGGTTCAGACAGTCAGCAGCCGCACAAAAGATATAAACATCTGATTTACAGACATTTGCATAAAACACGTACTTTTTACATAAAATCCGGTCAAATGGCAATCAGAAATGAAAAACCGGCATTTCATGAAGTAAAGATTTAACAATAAAGTCCGACATTTAACACAAATTCAACTTTGAATAATCCTTAACATAAACGGCACAAATACTGCTGCGAAACGGCATATAAAATAAGATTTTTTATTCCTTTTTATTTTGTATTGTGTGCAACATACATTACCTTTGCATTGATATCCTTACGTCCGTGTGGACGCAAGGGCGGACATGGCTATGCCAATTCTGCCATGACGCAACAAGAAAACAACAAATTACAGATTTTTCTGACAATGCAATATATTCTTAACGCACCTGAAACAATCAACGCCACAATAGACCTGCCGGCCTCGAAGAGCATAAGCAACCGCGCACTTATAATAAACGCGCTGGCCGGGAACGGCATAATGCCCGACAACCTGTCGGACTGTGACGACACTGAAGTTATATTAGACGCACTGCGCGACATGCCCGACACCATAGACATAAAGGCTGCCGGAACAGCCATGCGCTTCATGACGGCATATCTGGCCGTAACACCGGGCACACACCTGCTGACCGGCACGGAGCGCATGAAGCAGCGGCCGATAAAGGTACTGGTGGAGGCGCTGAGATATCTCGGTGCAGACATCAGCTACGAAGGCAACGAGGGATATCCTCCGCTGCGCATCAATGGCAAAAAGCTTGAGGGCGGAAGCATAGAAATTCCGGGCGACGTAAGCTCTCAATATATATCGGCGCTGCTGATGGTTGCACCGGTAATGGAGAAAGGACTTGAGCTGAAGCTTACCGGCGACATTATCTCCCGTCCGTACATAGACCTGACACTGTGCACAATGATCGACTTCGGAGCAGAGGCAGAATGGCTGGGCAGCGACACGATAAAGGTGGAGCCGAAGCCCTACAGCCCACGCCCCTACTTCATAGAAAACGACTGGAGCGCAGCGTCTTACTGGTATGAGATGCTCGCCATCAACGGCAACGAGGAGTCAGAGATTAAGCTCACCGGACTTACAGACGGCTCGCGCCAAGGCGACTCTGCCGTAAAGTATCTCTTCAGCATGCTCGGCATAAAGACTATTTTTGAGACACGCGAGCCCGGAGTGCCCACCACGGTTACGCTGAAACGCATAAGCATGGCTTCAGACAGGCTCGACTACGACTTCATCAACCAGCCCGACATGGTGCAGACGTTCGTTGTTTGCTGCTGCATGATGAACAGGCCGTTCTGTTTCACGGGGCTTTCATCGCTCCGTATAAAGGAGACCGACCGCATAGAGGCGCTGAAGACAGAGATGCGCAAGCTGGGATATGTCATTGAGGAAACCAGTCCTGGCGAGCTGAGATGGGACGGCACGCGATGCGAGCCCGAACCCGGCGCAGCCATCAATACATACGAAGACCACCGCATGGCAATGGCATTTGCGCCTGCCGCAATAAAAATCCCCGGACTTAGAATAAACGACCCGCAGGTGGTCAGCAAGTCCTACCCTAACTTCTGGCTCGACCTTACGAGGGCCGGATTCGCCATCGGCGAGGAGGCCGGAGCCTAATATGGGCCTGCTCGTTATCTGCCTGGCAGCCATGGCGCTGCTCTTCATTCTGCTCAAGGCTGTGCGCCGCCGTCTGCCAAAAGCCGAACAGCCTGAAGGCGGCACTGCATGCGCAAACGAGTCAGCGTGCGCACAGGCAGGTGCGTCGTGCATGCACGACTGCGTTATGGAGCAGGCCGTGAAGGAAATAGAATATTTCGACGACGAAGAGCTCGACGCCTACAAGGGCAGGAAGTCAGACTCCTACACCGACGAAGAGGCGGCACAGTTTGCCGAAGTGCTCTACACCATGCGCCCCTCCGAGGTAAAAGACTGGACGGCAAGTCTCATCCTGAGAGGCATCAGCATGCCCGACCAGATAAAAGATGAGGCAATAATGCTGATGGAGGGCTGACTCTTTTGCCGCGGCAGACAATAAAATCGCTCCCGATAAGTTATATAAACATGGCATGCTCACTTGTGCCGCCACGTTATGAAGACAATTAAGACAAGACATATAATTCCCTTAGCCGCCTTGATAGCACTGCTCATTACGGCCGGATGCTCTACGGAGAAAAACACTGCGCAGAGCCGCTGGTGGCATTCGTTCAACGCGCGCTACAACACCTACTACAACGGCACGCTGGCATATATCGACGGCTCGCTCGAGAAAGAGAACGGCAACAAGGACAACTTCACCGAGATGATACCGCTCTACACCGTCGGCAACAAGGACAGCCGCGAGCTGGGCAAGAGCAACTTCGACCGTGCTATAGAGAAAAGCCAGAAGGCGATAAAGCTGCACAGCATAAAGAAAAGGCCTCAATGGACCAAAAGCCGCAAGAAGACGGAAAAAGACATCGAGTGGCTTAACCGCAAGGAGTATAACCCCTTCTTGTGGAAGGCGTGGATGCTGATGGGACGCTCTCAGTTTATGAAAGGCTCGTTCGACGAGGCTGCGTCTACATTTGCCTACATGAGCCGTCTCTACTCCACCCAGCCCGCCATCTACGGCCGAGCAAGGGCATGGCTCGCAAAATGCTATATCGAAGAAGGCTGGATTTATGATGCCGAAGACGTGATAACAAAAATCAAGCGCGACTCGCTCCACTGGCGCGCCGTGAAGGAATGGGACTACACCTATGCCGACTATTATATACACACCGGACGGTATGCCGAGGCAATACCCTACCTGCGCAAGGTGATAAAGCACGAGATGAGGCGCAAGCAGCGCGCCCGTCAGTGGTATCTGATGGGACAGCTCGAGGCTGAACTCGGACACAAGGAAAACGCCTACAAGGCTTTTAAGCGCGTGATAAGGCTCAACCCGCCTTACGAGCTTGAGTTCAACGCCCGCATCGCAATGAGCGAGGTTATGGCCGGCACACAGTCGAAAAAGATGATAAGGCGCCTGAAGCGCATGGCGGCATCAGACAACAACAAAGACTATCTCGATCAGGTTTATTATGCCATCGGCAACATATACATGCTGCAGAAAGACACCGCCAACGCCATTGCCGCCTACGAGAAGGGCAACACCAAGTCGACACGCAACGGCATTGAGAAAGGCGTGCTGCTGCTTACTCTCGGCGACATTTACTGGGACAAGGAGGACTACAGCAACGCAGGCAGATGCTATGGCGAGGCAATAGGACTGCTCGACAAGGAGCGCGACGACTACGAACAGCTGTCGGAACGCTCTAAGGTGCTGGACGAACTCGTGCCATACACCGACGCCGTACACCTGCAAGACTCGCTCCAGGCTCTGGCAAAGATGCCTGAGAAAGAAAGAAACGAGGCCATCGACCGCGTGATAGAGGCTCTGAAGAAGAAAGAGAAGGAAGAACGCGACGCACAGGCTGAGCTTGACGCACAGCAGCAGATGGCGCAGCAGGGCGGAATGGGCAACATGAACAACACCAACAACATGACCAACAACGCCACCGACAAGTCGGGCAAATGGTACTTCTATAACCCAACGGCCGTCAGCCAGGGTAAGGCTACGTTCCAGAAGATGTGGGGACGGCGTGAGAATGTGGACGACTGGCAGCGTGTCAACAAGACTGTCGTGTCACTCGACAACAATCCTGCCGAAATGACCGACGAGATGAGAGACTCCATCGCGGCGGCAGAGGCTGCTGCCGACTCGCTCGAAAACGTGATGGACAGCGCGCAGAACAATCCGCACAAGCGCGAATATTATCTCAAGCAGATACCGTTCACGGAGGAGCAGGTGGCCGAAAGCAACAAGATCATTGAAGACGGACTATTCCATGCCGGCATAATATTCAAGGACAAGCTCGACAATCTGACTCTGAGCGAGAAGACCCTGCGGCGTCTTACAGACAGTTATCCCGACTTTGAGAACATGGACGAGGCTTTCTATCATCTCTATCTGCTCTACTCGCGACGGCAGGACAAGACGCAAGCAAACATATTCCTCGACAAACTGAAGCGGAGCTACCCCAAGAGCCAGTGGACCATTCTGCTGTCTGACCCCTATTTTGAAGAGAACGCCAAGTTCGGCGAACATATAGAAGACTCGCTCTATGCTGCCACATACAACGCCTTCAAGGCTGGCAAATACGAGGAGGTGAGCGCCAACACGTCGCTGTCGGCAAAACGATTCCCGCTTGGAGCCAACCGCGATAAGTTTATATTCATCGGCGGACTGAGCAAGCTCAACAGCGGCGACAGCAACGGCTGCCTCACAGACATGCAGGAGGTGGTTAGCAAGTATCCGCAAAGCGACGTAAGCCCCATGGCCGGAATGATTATCAACGGAGTGAAGGCCGGACGACAGCTGCGTGGCGGAAAGTTCGACATCGGCGACGTGTGGGAGCACCGCTCGGTGGTGCTGAGCGACAGCGACTCCATCGCCGCGCGTAAGTTTATAGCCGAACGCAACACCGACTTCACGTTCATGATGGTCTATTCGCCCGACTCGCTCAACGAGAACAAGCTGCTCTTCGAGCTTGCGCGCTTCAACTTCTCCAACTTCATCGTGCGCAACTTCGATATCGTCATCGATGAACTCAACGGCATGCACCGCATGATGGTGAGCGGATTCAGAAACTACGACGAGGCTCTGCAGTATGCACGCCAGCTCTACAAGAACCAGCAGGTGATGAAGCTTGCACAGAAAGGGCGCGCCATAATCATCAGCGACAGCAACATCGAACTGCTCGGAACGCAATACAGCTACAACGACTACGACAATTTCTACGAGCAGCACTTCGTTCCGCTGCGCATAAGCACAGTCAGACTGCTCACGGAGCCTTCTACCATAGAGTTTGAAAAGCCGGACAACGGCGAAGGCGGAGAGACCGACGGACTGTATAACGGCGGCGTAATAGAAGAAGGTCTATACATCAACGATGATCAGCCTGCAACAGGAGAGGCCGACAGCGGAATATCCATCCCCGTTGAACCTGAGAACACGCCTGCAACAGGCACTCAGGACGACAACACGATAGCTATACCTGTTGAGGAAGAAAAAGCCGGCGGCAACGCTGACGACGGCGGCATTGTGATACCCGACATGCAGCAGAACAATGCCACAAACAACGGCAATGCGCAGCAGGGCACTACTCAGACCGACAACAACAGCTTCATGATTGAGCCTGAGCCGCAGACTGAACAGCCTGCTACGCAAGACTCACAGGGATTTAAAATAAGCACAGATGTCTACGACACGAATGCCAACGGCAACGCTGCCGGAAGCCAGACACAGCAAGGCAACGCACAGACAGACGTTATGACAGACGACGTCGAGCCGCAACAGCAGCCCGAACAGCCGCAACAGACTAAGCAGCCTGTGCCTGCCGTTCCGCAGAAAGAGGAGCCGGCAGCCAACGATACCGACGAGCTTATATTCGACTTTGGCGACGACACCGGCACCGGAAACAGCAATGCTAACAACAGCACTAACAACAATAACGGCAACGACAGCAACAACAAGCAGAACGGATACGACCTTGAGGACGAATATTACGACCTCGACGGTTTCTGATGCAATGCCCGAACTGCCGCAACACTGCTGCAACATCTGTCATGAAAAGGACACTGCGACAGTCTGCCTGACAAGGGCAGCATAACAAAAAGAAAGGAGTAACATGAGCAACGGATTATTACTTTGGGTTGACGACGAGATAGAACTGCTACGCGCACATATCATTTTTCTCGAGAAGAAAGGTTACGAAGTGGTTACAGTCACCAACGGCACCGACGCCATAGACCAGTGCCGGCAGAAGACTTTCGACCTTATTCTGCTCGACGAGATGATGCCCGGCCTGAGCGGACTGGAGACCCTGCAGAGCATCAAAGAAATATCGCCCGCCACGCCGGTGGTTATGGTAACCAAGAGCGAGGAGGAAAACATCATGGACCAGGCCATAGGCTCAAAGATTGCCGACTATCTGATAAAGCCGGTCAACCCGAGCCAGATACTCCTTACGCTCAAAAAGAACATTCACCGCAAGGAGATTGTAACCGAAATAACACAGAGCGGATATCAGCAAAGCTTCCAGGACATAGCCCTGCAGATAAGCGACTGCAAGACATACAACGACTGGATGAACGTCTATAAGCGCCTTGTCCATTGGGAACTGGAGCTCAGCAGCACCGACAGCAGCATGACCGAAATGCTCAACATGCAGAAAGAAGAGGCCAACAACGGCTTCGCAAAATATATAAAAGCCAACTATATGAACTGGGTGGCGCCACAACAGGCAGGCGCATCTTCAGCAAGCCGCGGCACGCTAAGGCTCAGCCAGATGAGACAGGCGCCAAAGAACACTCAGGCCGACAACGAAGACAGACCGCTGATGAGCATGGACATATTCAAGAAAAAGATATTCCCCATGCTCGACAACGGCGAAAAGGTGTTCATGATTGTCATCGACAACTTCCGCCTCGACCAGTGGCGCATGCTCTCGCAGGAGATAGGCGACATGTTCGACATCGACGAACAGACCTATATGAGCATTCTGCCAACCGCGACACAATATGCCCGCAACGCGATATTCAGCGGACTGATGCCCGTGCAGATAGCGCAGATGTTTCCCGAGCTGTGGGTCGACGAAGACGAAGAAGAAGGCAAGAACCTCAACGAAGAGCCGCTGATAAGAACACAGATAGAAAGGTTCCGCCGCCGCGACACGTTCTCTTACCATAAAATAAACGACTCGGCAGGCGCCGACAAGTTTCTACAGAAGTTCAACCAACTTGAGGCAAACGACCTCAACGTGGTGGTAATCAACTTTATCGACATGCTGAGCCACGCCCGCACAGAGTCGAAAATGGTGCGCGAGCTTGCCAACGACGAGTCGGCCTACCGCAGCATAACGCTAAGCTGGTTTCGCCATTCGGTATTGGCAGATCTGTTTAAGTTGCTGTCGCAGAGCAACTACACCGTCGTGATAACCACCGACCACGGCAGCATAAGGGCATCTAAGCCGGTGAAAATCATAGGCGACCGCAACACAAACACCAACCTGAGATACAAGTTGGGCAAGAATCTCAACTACAACGCAAAGGAAGTGTTCGTAATAAAGGAGCCGCACAAGGCACAGCTGCCCGCCCCCAACCTTAGCACATCATACGTGTTTGCCACGGGCAACTCGTTCTTTGCCTATCCCAACAACTACAACTACTACGTGTCTTACTATAAAGATACGTTCCAGCATGGCGGCATCTCCCTCGAAGAGATGATTGTGCCGCTGATAACCCTGAAGGCGCGCAAGCGATAAACCAGGCAGCCGGACAGGAAGATAAGCAAGGGAACAAGGTGAAAAGACAATATAACGAAACGTAAAAACACCAACAATATGGAGATAAGAATTGAAAACATTGAAAACATCAAGCATGCGGCAAAACAGTTTGTCGACAACATGGGACGCAGCAACGTATTTGCCTTTTACGGCAAGATGGGCGCCGGCAAGACAACATTCATCAAGGCCGTATGCGAGTGTATGGGGGTTGAAGACGTCATAACGTCGCCCACCTTCGCCATCGTCAACGAATACACGTCAGAGACAACCGGCGACACAATCTATCACTTCGACTTCTACCGAATAAAGAAAATTGAAGAGGTGTATGACATGGGATATGAAGAATACTTCTACAACAACAGCATCTGCTTCATAGAATGGCCCGAACTGATAGAAGACCTGCTGCCCGAAAACGCCACAAAGGTAACTATCGAGGAACAGGAAGACGGCAGTCGCGTGGTTAAGTTCTGAAAAAACAACCAGAATAAAGCATTTCGCAACATAACGAAATCCGGTGAAAGGCAAACATTATTAATGCCTTTCACCGGATTCTGTTATATTATCAACCACACAAAAATATTTTCTATAAATCCTTCATCTCCTTAATCTGCCGTATCACTATGTCGTTAGCCTGCTGCATCTTGCGGAGCATCATCAGTCCGAGGATTATTCCTACGACAAAGCCTACACACAGACCTACAATCATGCTCCGCGGACTGCCGCCCCTTGCTGTCTCTAAACTAATCATCTCATAGCCGTACCATGCAGCCCATGCCAAACCAAGCGGAAGGTTAATCATCATCAGACGCACACGCTGACGCTTCATCCTTACCAGCTTTTCGCCTGTTTTCAGCAAGTCGCCCTCAAGCAGTTCGCTCTCCTTTATCCTGTTGATATAGGCAGAGGACACCAGGCACCAGCTAAACAGCACAACGCTCACCACAAAGAACAGCAGCGACAAGCCAAACAGTTCCATGAAAGCATACATAGCTGCAATGCACACTATCACCATAACCACATCCAAAACCACCATACGTCTTACCAGCGACATGCGGTCGTTCATTGCCCGCCTCATCAGGCGCTCGTTAAGCATGGTCTGCCCTTCTATCTTGTTTTTCAGGATGGCCATCTGCGCCTTCATTTCCTCAAGTCCGTTGTTGTCTATAATATTCTCCATAACAGAATCCTTTTTTTAATCGTTTGACATTTTTTTGAGCAACTCTCTTATCCTTACGAGCTTAACCGAAACATTCTTTGCCGATATACCCATCACCGCCCCAATCTCGTCGTAGCTCAAGTTTTCGAGCCAAAGCAGCACCAGAGCCTTGTCGAAAGGTCCGAGGCGGTTAATTCTTTTATACAGCAACTGCACCTGGCGCGTGTCGGCATCGTTGTCTTCAAACAGGTTGATGCTCATCGACAGCGGCACGGTCTTGTGCCTTTTCTTCTTACGGTCGACCGAAATACACGTGTTAAGGCTCACGCGATAGATCCATGTCCTTATGTCGCTCTTGCCCTCAAAGGCCGCAAAACCCTTCCATAGGTTGATGAGCACCTCCTGAAACAGGTCGCTCACCTCGTCGGCATCTTTCGAGAACATATAGCACACTGTGTATATCGTGCTGCGGTTTTCCCGCACAATCTGCGCAAATTGTTTCTCCGTTGTTTCCATTATCTTATCCGAATAATTAAGTTACTTTTAACCGTTAGACGCAGCTACGGCCAAAAAACTACACAAAACTAACATTTTATTCTGAAATAATTCTGTATATTTGGAAAACAATAAAAGCTACAGCCTGCATTTACGGCATGGAAACAGAAAGAAATACTGACTGTGACACAAAGAAATGACGGTAACAGACAAACATACATCCGGATAATATCCGTTCGTCATTATTAGTTATTTTTCACCTGCCGCAATGCACGTTTTCGTGGTTTTACGGATTATTATAATAAAAGACAAACTAAAAAAACTTATACGTCATGAGAACAATAATAACATTCATAATGTTCGTGGCAGCAGCGTATGCAGCCATGGCACAAAACGGGACACAGGACAGGAAGCTCAGCAAGAAGGAGAGAAAACTGATGGAGGCACGCATAGACAGTGCCCTGAACGCCGAAGCCGTGCAGGCAATAAACGACACAGCGTTTACGATAGAGGCCGACAAAGTGGAGTTTAAGCGCGGATATACGGCACACGTAACCGCAAGCACCAACTTTGTGGCAGTCAGTGGCAGCAATGCCATCGTGCAGGTGGCGTTCAACGTGCCGGTGTCGGGCTTCAACGGCCTTGGCGGAATAACGCTCGAGGGCATCGTTACGGGCTATAAGGTAAGCTCCGACAAGAAGGGCAACACCTACGTAAGGCTGAACGTATCGGGCAAAGGCATATCTGCGCAGCTGTTCATTTCGCTATGGAAGGATGCCAACAAGGCTACCGTCAGCATACAGCCCAACTTCAACTCAAACAAGCTGACGCTGAGCGGAATGTTGTGGAAGCCTGAGCGGAGCAACATTTTCAAAGGCACCACGTTCTGAACCAGCCCCTAACGCCGGCAGCGGCGTCAGCTGCGGCGCAGCACATAGAAGCACGACGAGGAAAGAAAGTTTCTGACATACGGCAGCATGCGCAGCGGCGAGGGCAGCACCAGCGGCCTGAGGCCAAACTTGGTTTCATAATGAGGATTTATCATCCACAGCCGCATGTCGGCCACGGCATATCCCGCCCGCACAGCAATACGGCCGAAAGCCTCTACCGTGCAGCGCGTCTGCCTTATTGACATCAGCTCGCCTACGGTGAAGTCGTCTTCGCCAAAGAGCCTGAGCACGTGCCCATAAACGGCACGTGGCAGGAGATGGACAAACGGCATGCGCGACAGCAACCGGCTGCGGGCTATCTGCTGATGGCCGCCGAAAGGCATCTGCCACGGCGGAAAGGCTACGAACACCACACCATGCGGAGCCAGCATGCTGCTGAGCTTTGACAGCAGTGCGGCCTTGTCGGGCACATGCTCCACCACGTCGTGCATTATGATAAGGTCGAAGCTGCGGCCACGGCAGTCGTAGTCAAGTATGTCGCAGCACACCAGCTCAGCCGCGGCCCCTTCTTCCCTGAAGTAAGTCTGCGCCTGTCTGATTCTCAGTTCCGACATATCCACACCCGTAACACGGCACGCCCTGCGCGCAAACGGCAGCAGATTGCCGCCCTCGCCGCATCCCACCTCAAGCACTCTAACCCCACTCGTAGCTATAAAACGGCTGAGATATGGTATAAAATATTTTTCTGTCGTTGCCGCCTCTTCCATGAAGTAGCGGCGCCTGTCCAAATGTCTTGCCTGCATATTTTCTGTCTTTTTGTTCTAATCATAATGAGTGCTAACGGCAGAAAATACTGCACGCATTTCCCGATTTTATAAAGACAAACGGCAATCCGGCCGAATCATAATAACAAGTTTGGATTTAAAAGCACTGCAAAAGACGGCCTTTCGCAATGCAAAAGGGCACCTTTCAGGCTCCAATATGCGGCAAACGACAATGCGAAAGGTATGCTTTTACATTAAAAGAACACACCTGAATATACCGTCTACATCGCCCACCGCATAACGGAAAAAGTTTTTAATAAAAACTCATCACTCGTCACAATGCCGCTTAATCTCATGAATATCAAGGCTTTATGGTGTGACGAGTTGAGATTTCAACTCGTCACATGGGGCTTTTTGGAGTATTATTTAGAAGTTAAAGTAGATTCTTTTTAGGAGTTATAGTAGTTAAAGGAGTTATCGCTCACAGGGGTGAGCCAGGAGTTAAAGTCATTAGTCTTGTTGATAGTAAACGTAGGGACGTACCCCAGGTGCGTCCGCAGCCCGATTACATGTAAAATTTTATAGTCTGTAACATCATTTTGATGAATAATATGGATTCATCGCTGTCCCAAGGATTCGTTTAAGTTTTAATGTAACTATCAATATAACAGGTATTTATATTTAATTATATCATGTGGAGGATTTTTATGTAATGCATTAGCTGGACACACCTGGGGTGTGTCCCTACAGGGCTGTATATGATGAAAACTTGGGTATTTAAGTCAACAGACGGCAGTAATAAGTCTTATCAGAGTCAACTTTAATCAGGAAATTGCCAGTCTGAAGTCAACCGGAATAAGGACAACGACATATTCATATGACTAGATGTAACGGATGTGACGAGTTGAGATTTCAACTCGTCACACCATAATGCATTGTTTGTCAGCGTGTTACGCAGAAATGTGATGAGTGACGAGTTTTTTAAAAAAAACTTTTTATTCAAAGCCGACAGCGCTTAGTAACTGATGCGGATACCGAAAGGCAGGGATATCTGCAGGGGCTTGCCGGTCCACTGGGTTTCGGCCTTGCTGCCGTTAGGGATATACCACGTTATACGCGGACTGAAGAACAGTTCGAGATGCGGTGCAATCTCATAAGCCATGCCGACGCCAGCACCCACAGACCACTGCAGTCCGGTGAAGCCAAGGCTAACAGACCTGCTGAACTCAGTCTTACCGTCGATGTTGTAAAGCTTGTCTGACTTTGCGCTGAACGGGACATCTATAGCCATGCCGGCAGTCAGATAGGCAGACATACGGCCGCGCCGCACAAACGTGTAAGTGGCATTTACGGGCATGCCTACATAAAATATGCGCTGACGCTCGCTGATGTTTGTCGTGTCAGAACTGCCTGTAAGCATGTTGGTGGTGTGCCGTGTAACGCGCAGTCCCATGTCAAGGCTCCATCTGTCAGACAGACGCCGGTTGAAGTTGAGCCCCAGCTGCAGCGGCTTTTCATAGTTCTTGTGCGTAACAATCTTGCCGCTGTTCATAAGCGCTATGCGCAGAAGAACGTCGCGCTCTATCGGATCAAGACTCTCGCCGACATCATAAGTGAGATAATGTACGAGCTGCTCCCAGGTTTCAATCTCCACCCTCGTGCCCGAGCCTACAGCATGTTCTATAACCTCGATTATGCGCGGCATTATCACGTCCGACGCCCTTTCCATCATCGAACTGAATCCGAGCAGCCAGCCGTCATGGCTCTTTGTTGTGACATTAACACATGAAGTGTCGGCAGGAGCCACATCTGCCATGACAAGCGACGGCTCAACGGCTACGGCCGATCCGCTGCCGGCAATGCGGCACAGGGCGTCAACACTTTCGGCAAGGGCATCAGCACGCAAGGTGTCGGCAGGACAAGACAGACAAAGCCCTGCGCCAAGAGAGTCTTCGGCATGGAGCCTCCGCACGACATTTCCGTCTGCCGACGGTGCGGCATGCATATCTGCCACGGGGTCTGCGCAGCTGCCACCGGCTGCGTGACGGGCTGTGCCGACAGACGCCACGTCAACTCCGGTTGTCCGTCTGAACGGCTGCCGGAGCAATAACGTCACTACTGAAACGGCCACTGCAGCCAAAAGCAGAACGAGGCGGGCTCTGTAGGCAGTTATCATCTTCTGCAAACTGACACGTGCCCTGAGCAACTGTGATGACGACGTGCGCGGCCTGATGCCTAGCATACGGGCTATCTCGTCGTGCGACAGGCCTTCGAGCACCGACAGGCGGAACACGTTGCGGTAGCCCTCGGGCAGCATGTCGATCATGCGCATAAGCTCATCAAACGGAATGTCGCACCCGCCTTGCCCTTCTTCAGTCTCAACCGGCACGTCTGCCACAGCTCCGGCCACAGGCCGGTTCTTTCTGTCGTTGAGATATTTCACGGCAAGATTGGCCATCACCCTGCTCATCCATGCCTCAAGGCGGGCAGGACTGCGCAGCGAGCCTATCGACGAGAATATTATGATGAAGCCGTCGTGGAGCAGGTCCTGGGCTACGTCTTTGTCTTTAACGATATCTGCGCAAAGCCTGAACAACCTGCCGGAATAGGTCTGATACAGAAGCGCCAAGGCACCTCTGTCACCATCCTTACATCTTCTGACAAGTTCTTCTGTTTCCATATCTACGTGTCGGGCGCCGCAGGTGCCCTTTATATATGATATAAAAAGGACGAAAATACTGCATGCCGCGGTTGTTTTTTTTCAGAAAAACACAAAATCACAAAGCGCCGCCCCCAGCCCGTGCCATGCACGCAGCCATGCTATGACATACAAAAAATGCGGAGCGGCATTAATAACATTAAAGCCGCTCCGCACTAAAAAATATCTTCAGGCGTGTTATTACAGCAGAGACTCAAACTTCTCCTGCAATTTTGCCTTTGTTGTTGCACCTACAAACTTGTCTACAACCTCACCGTTCTTGATGAACAGTATTGTAGGAATGTTGCGGATGCCAAACTCCATGGCGATGTCGTCGTTCTCCTCTACGTCGCATTTACCAACAACGATCTTGCCTTCGTACTCGTTAGCCAGCTCCTCAACGATAGGTGCGATGGCACGGCAAGGACCACACCATGTAGCCCAGAAATCAACTACTAAAGGCAGTGCGCCATTCTTCAGACTCTCAAAGTTCTCTGTTGTAATTTTTTCCATCTTTCTTTTGTAATTTATTATGTTAATAATTAGGTTTTGTCTTCTACTGTTTTGCCAACAAACATTATGCCATATTTTCTCTGACAGAGCCTTTGCGGCCAATTGTCACACATCGTGGCGGGCAATTATATTTGTCAGTTTATTTTATAGTCGAGCGCCTCGCATCCTTTAATAAAGGATATCAGTTCCTTGCTGATGTCTATCTTCTCCTTGCGGCTGCGCAGCACAAAGGGCTTGCTGTTGCTCGTCTCGCGCACCTGGAAGAACAGCTGCGTGGTGCCCGGCGCGTCTTTTATTATCGTAACAAGGTCAGACACGGTGGTGTCGTCCAGCTTGTCAGCCTCGAGCGATATGGTTATCTTCTCTATCTGTGTGTCCTTTACGGTCTGCAGATACTGTATGTCGGTTATTCGCATCTCCATCATGTCGCTGTTGCGGAAGCGCTGCACAAACTGTGCCTTGACCATGACCGTGCAGCCTTCGATAAGCATTCCGCGCCACTTACCCCACTCCTCGCCGAACAGGGCCAGCTCGCCCGAGCCGTCGAAGTCTTCAATGGTGACAAAGCCGCAGGGCTTGCCGGTCTTGGTGTATTTGCTTCTAACGGCCGTGACGATGCCTCCCAGCACCACCTCCTGCTTCTTTGACAGCTCGATGCGGTCGTTGAGCTCCTGACACTGGGTGTTGCAAAGGTTCTTGAGGATAAACTCAAACTCGTCGAGCGGGTGTGCCGAGAGGTATATGCCCACGAGGTCGCGCTCGCGGTTAAGCTTCTCTATGGCGCTCCACGACTCAGCCTGAGGTATGGCGGGCGTGGCTATCTCCACTTCTTCCATAGCTCCGAACAGAGACTGACGCGACTCGTTTTTCTCCTGCTGATACACCTGTCCGTAGCGCATAAGGGTTTCGAGGAACGTGCGGCCGTCAGGATTGCGCGCAAAGAAGCTCTCGCGCTTGATCTTGAAGCCGTCGAATGCCCCGCTGAGCACAAGGCTCTCGAGCGCCTTGCTGTTAACGGCAGAGAGATTGACGCGCTGCACAAAGTCGAATATGTCTTTATACTGTCCGTTCTTCTCGCGCTCGTCGATGATGGCCTGAGCAGCAGCGTCGCCCATGCCCTTGATGGCTCCGAGGCCGAAGCGCACCTCGCCTTTCTTGTTGGCGCTGAACTTCTGGCGACTCTCGTTAACGTCAGGGCCCATGCAGGCTATGCCCATGGCCTGACATTCGTTCATCAGCTTGGTTATCTTCGTTATGTCGTTAAGGCATCGGCTCATGTTGCCCGCCATAAACTCTGCCGGGTAGTGCGCCTTGAGATAAGCCGTCTGATAAGCCACCCACGAATAGCACGTGGCGTGACTCTTGTTGAAAGCGTAAGAAGCAAACTTCTCCCAGTCGGCCCATATCTTCTCGAGCACCTTCGGGTCGTGTCCGTTTTTCTTTCCGCCCTCGATAAACTTAGGCTTCATGGCGTCGACGATGTCCTTCTTCTTCTTACCCATGGCCTTACGCAGGGCGTCGCTCTCGCCTCGGGTGAAGTTGGCAAGCTGACGCGACAGGAGCATGACTTGCTCCTGATACACTGTAATGCCGTAAGTGTCCTTCAGATATTTCTCCATGCAGGGAATATCATACTTTATCTCCTCCTTGCCGTTCTTTCGGGCAATGAACGAGGGGATGTAGTCCATAGGTCCGGGGCGATAGAGGGCGTTCATGGCTATGAGGTCCTCAAATACGGTAGGCTTAAGCTCGCGCAGATATTTCTGCATGCCGGCCGACTCAAACTGGAATGTGCCCACGGTGCGGCCTTCCTGATAGAGCTTATAGGTAAGCTCGTCGTCGATAGGTATGTTGTCGAGGTCTACCTCTATGCCCTGCGTGAAGCGTATGTTCTCTACAGCCTCCTTAAGTATGGACAATGTGCTGAGTCCGAGGAAGTCCATCTTTATCAGTCCGGTCTCCTCGATGACGTGTCCGTCGTATTGTGTGGCAAGGAGCTTGTGGCCCGGGTCCGACTTGTCTTCGGCCGTGCTGACGGGCACCCAGTCGCTGATTGCGTCGCGGCAGATGATGGTTCCGCAGGCGTGTATACCCGTTCCGCGCACGGTGCCCTCAAGCATCTTTGCATATTTTATCGTATTGCTGAGCTGCGGGTCGGGACTTGCCTCAGCCTCGCGCAGCTCGGGCACGCACTTAATGGCATTGGGCAGGTTCATCTTCAGGCCGTCGGGCAGACGGTCGGGGATGGCCTTGCACAAGTGGTTAGACACGTCGAGCGGCAGCTTCTCCACGCGCGCAACGTCCTTAATGGAGTTCTTTGTGGCCATGGTGCCGTAGGTGATGATGTGCGCCACCTTGTCGTGTCCGTATTTGTCTTCCACCCATTCGAGCACCTTTCCGCGTCCGTCGTCATCGAAGTCGGTATCGATATCGGGCAACGATATACGGTCGGGGTTGAGGAAACGCTCAAACAGAAGGTCGTATTTAATAGGGTCTATCTTCGTAATACCCAGACAGTAGGCAACAACCGAACCGGCGGCCGAGCCACGTCCGGGGCCAACCATCACTCCGAGTTCGTCGCGCGCCGAGTTGATGAAGTCCTGCACGATAAGGAAGTAGCCGGGGAAACCCATCGTCTTCATAATGTGCAGCTCAAACTTCACTCGCTCTGCCACCTCCTCGGGCAGCGGGTCGCCATACAGGCGCTTTGCTCCGTCGTAGGCAAGCTTGGCCAGATAGTCGGCCTCAAACTTTATGCGGTACAGCTTTTCGTAGCCGCCGAGGCGCTTTATCTTCTGTTCGCCTTCTTCGGGCGGCAGCGGATTTTCGCCGTTCTCGTCGGTAGTGAACTCATCGTAGAGCTGTTTCTCTGAATATTTTCGGCGCACGTCCTCCTCCGTACCAAACTCTTCGGGTATGGGGAAGAACGGCATGATAGGTGCATGGTCGATGCTGTAGGTCTCAACCTTGTCGAGTATCTCGAGCGTGTTGCTAAGTGCCTCGGGCACATCGCTGAACACGGCGTTCATCTCCTCGCGCGTCTTAAACCACTCCTGCTTTGAATAGAGCATACGGTTAGGGTCGTCGAGGTCCTTGCCCGTAGACAGACAGAGCAGATGGTCGTGGGCCTCGGCGTTCTCTTCGTCAACGAAGTGGGCGTCGTTTGTGCATACGGTCTTTATGCCATACTCCTCCGCCAGCTCCATCAGAGCCTTGTTGGCGCGCACCTGCAGCGGATAAGTCTCGCGGTTGGCGCGCTGATGCGGATTGGTGACTCTGTGGCGCTGAAGCTCGAGATAATAGTCGTCGCCGAACACGCGGTGATACCACTCTATGGCCTCGCGTGCCCCCTCCATGTCGCCCTTGAGAATCTTTGCGGGCACCTCGCCGGCTATACATGCCGAACAGACGATGAGGTCTTCGTGATATTTCTCAAGATCGGCGCGGTCGGTACGCGGACGCATGTAATAGCCGTCTACCCACGCGCGCGAAACCAACTTAATAAGGTTCTTGTATCCGTTGTAGTTTTTTGCAAGCACAATGAGGTGGTATCCGCCCATGTCGCCCTTCTCTTTCTCCTTGTCGTCCTTTGTACGGCGTGCCACATACATCTCGCAGCCGAATATGGGCTTGAAAGGCTCCTTGCCCTCGGCCTTCAGCTTGCCGTTGACTTTCTTGCAGTAGTTGTAAAACTCCTTTATGCCGAACATGTTGCCGTGGTCGGTTATGGCCATGCCCTTCATGCCGTCGGCCACAGCCTTGTCTACAAGTTTCTGCACGCTCGACTGTCCGTCAAGAATGGAGTAATAAGTATGTACGTGTAAATGGACGAAATCTTGCATAAACTACATTTGCGCTTTTAGAGCGTCAAAGTTATTCTGAAAAACTGAAACAGCCAAAATAATAATGTGAAAATTATCTTATGCAGATTGTTTTTTTATGTTTATACGACATGCACGCACACGCCCTGACAACCGCACGGACACACGCAGGGCAGCAGCCATGAGCGTTGACGGAGATGTTACTTTGACAGTCAAACCGGCCATTATCATTGCATTGTGTCATCATGATTATGTCAGGATTTTCAGACGAAATAGAAACGCCTAAGCGTAAAAACATGCCTGAAAGACCGTAAAGCGGCAGACAATTCACCGAAAAGCATGCTCTTACACAGCGAAAGGGCACCTTTTATAAGATGAAAAGCCTCGTCCGGCATTATGGTTTGCAGCCGTTTTAACCCGAATTTCATAGTATTTCAGCCGTTTTAAGGCTAAATTTTATGCACACAAACCGCCATAGCCATGCAACACTCTGATATCAACACATTTATGTTTGCACACGATTTCAGCCCGTATTTCCGTGCGAATTATTTTTATTTTCAAATACTTCAGAATGAGAGCGTCAGGCAAAATCAGAATGTAAGGCGACACGGCGAATATCGCGACAATGTGAATCCGCGCAGCATCACATTATACATCGGCGACACCTGACATCAAGCATAAAAGGCATGACACACGAAAGCTGAAACAAGGACATGCCCCGGCCGCTTCAGCCGGACACCCGCAGAAGGAGCAAACGAGAACGGAAACCGCAACAGGACAGCGGAGCAAACAATAAAAATCGAACTATCAGCCGATTAAGCCGCAGCTGCCGGACAATGTGTATTTATTAAAGAATAATGCAAAAAATTTGCCAATTACACAAAAAAGGCGTACCTTTGCAAATAATTTTCCACTTCAAACTTTACTATGGGAAAAAGAATAAAGAAACTTAAGAATGTAAGACTTCATCGAGAGGGCACTGACACGCTGGTCTACGGACTGACTGCGTTTGTGGCCATAGCCTTGATTCTGTGGTTCTATGTCGACAACAAAATTCCGTTCTGGAGCTTTGTCGTCGTCTTCGGCGTAATCTATTCCATAGTGGTAAACTTCTTCAGATGCCCCAAGCGCTACTTCGACGGCGAGACCGAGAAGGTGGTAGTGGCTCCGGCAGACGGAAAAGTGGTGGTTATCGAGGAGGTTTTTGAAGATGAGTACTTTCACGACAAACGTCTCATGATAAGCATCTTTATGAGCTTGTTCAACGTTCACGCCAACTGGTTCCCGGTTGACGGCAAAGTGAAATTCGTTCATCATCAGAACGGCAACTACCACAAGGCATGGCTGCCAAAGGCCAGCGAGGAGAACGAGCACGCCGATGTGATGCTCGAGACTCCCGAAGGCACCGAAGTGCTGTGCCGCCAGATAGCAGGTGCGGTGGCACGACGCATCGTAACCTACGCCAAGCCTGAAGAAGACTGCTACATCGACGAGCATCTCGGATTTATCAAGTTCGGTTCGCGCGTTGACGTGTATCTGCCACTCGGAACTGAGGTTTGCGTGAAGATGGGACAGGCTACAACAGGCAACCGCACGATTATTGCACGGCTTAAATAAACATAACAGCCGCCCTTTCTGCGAATGAAAGTACACGGCCGATAACTACGCTACGTTATGGCAAACATCATAGTAAGAAATATTCCGAACACTATCACGTGCTGCAACCTTATCTCGGGCTGCATAGCCACGGCTTACGCCTTCGGCGGACAGCCCAAGATGGCGCTGACGTTCATCATTCTGGGTGCCGTGTTCGACTTCTTCGATGGCATGAGCGCACGCCTGCTAAAGGTGTCGTCGCCAATCGGAAAGGAGCTCGACTCGCTTGCCGACGACATCACGTTCGGCATGGCGCCGGCCACGATGGTGTTCTATCAGCTCGGCGTGATGGACTATCCGTCGTTTCTCGAGCCGCTGCGCCCGGTGCTGCCCTTCGTGGCCTTCGTCATGGCTGCGTTCTCGGCGCTGCGCCTTGCCAAGTTTAATCTTGACGAGCGTCAGACCACATCGTTCATAGGCATGCCCACGCCGGCCAACGCCCTGTTCTGGGGCTCGCTCATCGTGGGAGCTGCCGACGTGCTCGAGTCGTCGCCGTGGATGGTGCCGGCCGTAATATTGCTTATTTTCCTTTGCAGCTATGTGCTGGTGAGCGAGATACCGATGTTTGCCCTTAAGTTTAAGCAATGGGGATGGAAAGGCAACGAGGTTAAATACATTTTCCTTATAACCTGCGTGCCGCTGCTCATCATCTTCGGCATCTCGGCCTTCGCCATAATAATCGCATGGTATGTAATATTATCGGTTTATCTTAATTCAAAGAACAAATAATGATTGCTGCTTTATTAAACTTCTTATTCATAATACTGCTCGGAATATTCATCGTCGTAGGCGTGGTTGCCTACAAGATATACCGCACTTTCCACAGTGTGAAGAAACAGTTTAAGGGCTTCAGGGGCCAGGACAACGGCAACGGACAGGACCGGCAGCAGTACCGACAGACATCAGGCGACGACGAAATAATTATCGACCGGCGCACGCCCGACGAGATGAACCGCAAGATATTCTCGAAAAACGAAGGAGAATATGTCGACTATGAAGAGGAGAAATAGCTCCTGCGGCCGTCCCGGCAATAATAAAACTACATGAATCTACTAACTTAAACCAATAAAAATAAATGAGAAAAATCTTCTTTTTGGTGTGCGCATGCCTGCTTACACTTGGTGCAAGCGCCACCGGCACAGACAAATACAGCTGTCTGTATGAGAATCTGCCCTTCAAGATGGAACAGGTTACAGCCCCCGTGTTTCCCGACAACGAGGTTAACCTGAAAGACTTCGGAGCTAAAGGCGACGGATCTTCGCTCTGTACCGATGCTTTTGCCAAGGCCATTGAGGCACTTGAGAAAAAGGGCGGCGGCAAGCTCGTTGTGCCGCAGGGTGTGTGGTTCACCGGTCCGATAACTCTCAAGAGCAACATCAACCTTCACCTCAACAAGGGTGCAGTGATATTGTTCTCGCCCGACATCGACCTCTATCCGCTTATAGATGCGTCGTTCGAAGGACTGAACACACGCCGCTGCCAGTCGCCCATATCGGGCCACAACCTTGTAAACGTGGCGATAACCGGAGCCGGAGTGATAGACGGCAACGGAGAATACTGGCGCCCGGTGAAACGCGAGAAGGTTACCGACAAGCAATGGAAAGAGTTTACTTCACGCGGCGGAGCATTCAAGAACCCTAAGTTCTGGTTCCCTTCTGAAGGTGCGCTTAAAGGCGACTCAATGAGCAACATGAACGTGCCCAAGGGTAATCTGAGCGACGCCGAATGGCATAGCATCAGGCATTTTCTGCGCCCCGTGATGGTAAACCTCGTGGGCTGCAAGAACGTATGGCTCAACGGCGTAATCTTCCAGAACTCTCCTTCATGGAACATTCATCCGCTGATGTGTGAGAATGTGCTGATAGAGGATGTGCAGGTAAGAAACCCGGCATTTGCACAGAACGGCGACGGACTCGACCTTGAGTCATGCAAGAATGCGCTGGTTGTGAACTCTACATTTGACGTTGGCGACGACGGCATCTGCATCAAGAGCGGTAAGGACGCCGACGGACGCAAGCGCGGAATACCATGCGAGAACGTACTGATTAACGGATGTACCGTGTTCAAGGGCCATGGCGGCTTTGTTGTAGGCAGCGAGATGAGCGGCGGCGTGAAGAACATATATGTTTCCGACTGCCAGTTCCTCGGCACTGACGTGGGTCTGCGCTTCAAGAGCACACGCGGACGCGGCGGCGTGGTTGAGAACATCTACATCAACAACATCTCAATGTTCGACATTCAGACCGACGCAATAACCTTCGACCTCTACTACGGAGGCAAGTCGGCCGTAGAGGCTCTTGCCGACGGCGACGAGGCAAAACAGCAGAACGTGAAGAAGATAAAGGTAGACGAGACAACACCTTGCTTCCGCGACATCAACATCAACCATGTAATATGCCGCACTGCGCGCCGTGCAGCCTACTTCAACGGACTACCCGAGATGCCGGTGAAGAACATAACGATAACCGACCTCGAGGTAAACAACGCCAAAGAGGGTATCGTAATCAACAACACTGACGGCGTTAAGCTGCAGGACATCAACGTCAAGTCGAAGGGAAAGACCTTCAGCGCACGTAACTCTGCAAACGTAACAGTGAACGGAAAAGAATATAAGAAGATTGACAACAAGGGCATTACGCTCGACATGTAAGTCCTTTAAGACATAAAAAAAGAAGAAGCCGTTGCCTCAAGCACAGACATTTATGCGCAAAGAGGCAACGGCTTCTTTTTTATATTAATGAAGATACATCCTCAATTTCAACGGATGTGCCCGCCTACGATAGTGCTGCCTGCCGTTCAAACATAAAAAAGATGCAGATAAGACAGCAACGTAAGCGGCTTGAGCATTTATGATGCTATCAGTTGTGAACCAGCGTACCTATCTCCTCGCCGTCCATAACCTTCTTCAGGTTGCCCACAACGTCCATGTTGAACACATAGATAGGCAGGTTGTTTTCCTTACACATTGTTGTAGCTGTAAGGTCCATCACCTTCAGTCCGCGTGTATAAATCTCATCGTAAGTGATGTCCTTAAACTTCACTGCAGTAGGATCCTTCTCCGGGTCGGCAGTATAGATGCCGTCAACACGTGTGCCCTTGAGCATAACGTCGGCCTCAATCTCAATACCGCGGAGCGACGAGCCTGTGTCGGTTGTGAAGTAAGGAGAACCTGTTCCGGCAGAGAATATGCACACATAGCCGGCCTCCATAGCCTCGATGGCCTTCCACTTGCTGTAGAACTCGCCTATCGGTTCCATGCGTATAGCCGTCATCACCTTTGTCTTTACGCCTACAGCACCGAGAGCAGAGCTTAATGCGAGCGAGTTGATAACCGTTGCGCACATACCCATCTGGTCGCCCTTAACGCGGTCGAAGCCCTTGCCGGCACCGCTGAGTCCGCGGAAGATGTTGCCGCCTCCGATAACGATACCAATCTGCACACCCATCTCGTGCACTTCCTTTATCTGGCGCGCATAGTCGCCGAGACGCTCCGGGTCGATGCCGAAGTTCTGTTTTCCCATCAGGCTTTCGCCACTAAGTTTCAATAAAATTCTTTTGTACTTTGCCATAATTATTTAGTCATTAATTATTTATCGTTTAGGAGTTAAAGGAGTTAGAAGTAGTTAAAGGAGTTAAAGTCATATGCTTTGTTGCTGTATGTGCTTTGTGACAATATCTTTATTCTGTGCAGTCAGCAATATTTGTATAATTAAAAATTGATGCTGCGTTAAAAATAATATTTACTGTCTTACCAGTAATGTTTTTATCAACAATGCATATGACTTTAACTCCTTTAACTACTTCTAACTACTTTAACTACTTCATTATAAAACATACTTCACCTCCTTAAACGCATATCTGCTAAGACTGCCGTTGTCGCGCCGAAGAACAAGATGGCCGTCAGACTCGATACATTCAAGCTCCGCCATGAAGTCGCCGCCGGCATCATTATAGGCATGACGGCCGCTGCGACGATAGAGAGCGGCAGAATAAAGCGACGCCACCTCGTCATAACGGCCCTCATTGACCATGCCGAGATAAACCTCGAAACGGCGGAGAAGCACACCGAGCACCTCATCGGCGTCAATGTCGCGGCCCAATATCTGAGACAACGATACCGGATTGGGCGCATTGCTCACAAACTCACGCTGATTGAGATTGATGCCTGTGCCGAGAATACAGCTGCCTACGTGGCTTCCGCTGATAGTACATTCAGAGAGCGTGCCGCTGATTTTCTTGTCACGCCAGTAGATGTCGTTCGGCCATTTTATCGTGATGTCGTCGACATATCCGGCAAGAGCGTCACGTATGGCCAACGACTCAGCCTCGAGCATGACATACTGGCGCATAACCGGCAACGCCACGGGATAGACCTTTATGCTGAACGTAAGGTTCTTGCCGCGCTCACTCTCCCACTTGTTTTCGCCCTGACCGCGCCCTGCCGACTGAAAGGCGGCAACGCCCACGGTCATAAGCCGGCCTTCTTCGCCGGAGTATTCGCGCATAAGAACATTTGTCGAACTGGTTTCGTCAACCTTTATTATCTTTATATCTTCCATTTTTCAATAAGACAGGGGTAAGAAAGCATCCTCAATATGGTTAATCTCGCACGGCCCTCCGGGCACGCCCGTAACCGACACGATGTCGAAGCGCACGGGCATCTCTATGTTGTTGGCCCTGACAAACTTTGCCGCAGCCAGACTTAGGTTGCGTATCTTTCGGGCGTCGACAGCCTGTTCGGGCGCCATAAAGTCGGCATTGCGCCTGGTCTTCACCTCAACAACCACCAGACAATCAGCGTCGATTGCCACAATGTCGATGTCACGATGGCCGTCGCGCCAGTCGCGCCATATTATCCTGAAGCCGTGCTGCTCAAGATACTCGGCTGCCTTCTGCTCGCCCCAACGGCCTATATTGTTATGCTCTGCCATGAGTTTTTCATGTTGTTTTGAAATGTTGAGCCGCCGTGCAGCAACGTCTTCAGCAACTGCAATGCCGCGGCTGTAATGCAAAAATACAACTTTTCTGCTATACATCAAAGGCTGTTATTGCGAAATGTTGTATTTTTGCACAAAAACAAAGATATGACAAACAACGGCTTTAACAACCACGAAGACAACAAGCAGGAGACACAACAGAAGAAGGACGAACAGTTTATGCGCAAGGCTCTGGCCGAAGCCGAGGCGGCAGGAGAGGCCGGCGAGATACCTATAGGAGCCGTCATCGTGTGTAACGACCGCATAGTTTCGCGTGCCCACAACCTGACAGAAACGCTGTGCGACGTAACAGCACACGCCGAAATGCAGGCCATAACAGCTGCCGAGAACTTCATGGGCGGCAAGTATCTCACCGACTGCACGCTTTACGTAACCGTTGAGCCGTGCCCCATGTGCGCCGGAGCCATCGGCTGGGCACAGATAAAGCGAGTGGTTTACGGTGCAAGCGACGACAAGCGCGGATTTCACATCTACGCTCCAAAGGCTCTTCACCCTAAAGCCGAAGTTACTGCAGGCGTGCTTGAGGAGGAATGCAGAACCCTCATGCAGGAGTTTTTCAAGGGAAAGAGATAAACGTCAGTTCAGTCCGTCATCATCAGGCCATATCAAGTCTCATCCATCCTTGCCATAAATAAGATAAAAACATCTCATACAATATGCGCAAAGAATGTGTCGGCAAACTTACGCCGGCACATTCTTTGTGTTTATATCAAGACTGTAAGGTTGCTGTTTATTATAAACCTTGTATGGCTTCAACCCGGCGGAATCACAACGTAGGCGTCTGCCTGTGCATGCCGTCAGAAGTAGGCAGACTGGTCTTCTTTATCTTAGCGCCAAGACTGAAATTCCATGTTGCCGTAAGCATAAGGCGCGTTCTCGAGTGCAGCGTCAGGCGCGTAACCTCCCATCCGTCACCATACATTTTCATCTTATTCTTGTTGTAGAACACGTTGCCCCATACAAAGTTAAGCGACAGCTTGTCTTTCAGCAGCGAAGCATAGGCACCGAAGTCTATCGTATATGTCGCGTTGTTCTCATAGCTCAGCGTTTCGGTCTTGCTCGTAGCACTCATTGCCATGGTAAGGCCTATTCCCTTGTACAGAGTGAAATCATTGTCTGTGCTGAACGAGATGTTGGCGTTGCACACCTTCCGTCCCGGCATCTTCTCCTGCATATACACTGCCCCGAGAGTGTTGCGGCTGTACCAGAAGCCGAAAAGACGGCCCGAATATGTAAGCCTTAGCTTGTGATATATCCTGTCGCCCGCATTCTCAGGGCGCGTAAAATATACGCCCGGGCGGCTTCCGTCAGGCTGCATCAGCACCTTAACCAAGTCGTTGCCGAAATTCATAAGATAATCTGCCGACCACGACCTGTTCAGCGAGAAATACACCTGCAGCTGGTTGTAAGTCTGCATCTTCAGCGACGGATTACCCACGCTGTAAAGTTTGCTGTTCTGCCATACCACCTCCGGCGAACGGTAATTATAGTTGGGATAAGAGTAATAGCGGAAATAGCCTATATTGAGGAAGCGCCTTTTATCCCGATTTATATCCCACTGCAGGACAAAAGTCGGGAACAAGCCTCTCTCTATATTTCTGACATTGTTTTCAGGAGCAAGATAGTCTTTATATATCTGCTCGCCCCATATATAGTTCAGCGCAGCCCTCATGAACAGTTTGCCTATAGTGATGCCATAGCTTGCCCACGCAGCGCAGTCGTGTCCCTTATTGACAAAGTGCATGTCTGAAACATAGCCCAGAGTCTCTGTGCCCCTGTTCTGATGCCGGTCTATAAGATAATAATAATTAAATCCGGCCGAAAGCGTCGACCTCTTTGTCAGACCTACCGAAACATAAGGCTCAACCGAAACGCCGTCGAGGTTATACTTGCTGTGTGCCTTGTCAGACGTGATGTCTACCACATAGCGGTTGTCTGTATTTTCGAAACTCTTGTTATATTCGGTCTTCAGCATGAAATAGCTTCGCCCGTCGGCCGACAGACCTTTCTGAAACTGCAGTCCGGCGTTATAGTCTCTATGATTGTTGTCGGTGTTCATCTTCGTTTCCGAATCGCTGCCGATGCTGGTCTGACGGCTGTCGCCGCTGCCGACGCCCACTCCGCCATAAACGTCGATGCGGTCGAACTTGTTGAACGAGTATCTGAACGAAAGATTCTCATCAAGCGACCTGCCGTAGTTGACGCCCTTTATATGTGTTTCGTCCTTCACGCCTTCATGTATGCTTGTCTCTGAATATTCCGGCCTGTAACGCTCATAAGGGCGCGAGTTAAAGAAGTTTCCGATGCTTATCTTTCCTTTAGAGTAAAGAAGATTAAATCCCGGAGAAAACCTTACCGGCGAATAATAGTCGGCCTCGCCATACAGCGACACCGAACCGAGCAGTCCGCCCTCGCTGCGCAGATACACTTTCACTACGCCTCCCGTGGCATTCACTCCGTAAGACGCGTCGGCATGAGGTATTATCTCTATGCGGTCGATCATTGACGGAGGGATAGACTTGAGCTGCTCGAAGCTCACTTTACGGTCGTCTACATATATAAGGGTGTTTTCTCTGCCACGCACACTTATGCTGTTGTTTGTAACGTCCAGGTCGCGCAGATAGCGCATAAAGTTGATCAGGGTCTTGCCCTTGGCCATAGGATTGCCTTTCACCTTGACGACAACGTCGCCCGTAGGTTTCACTTTCGAGTAGTCGGCCATAACCGTCACTCCGTCAAGCATGTTCTTGTCTTCGCTTAACGTTATCGTGCCCATGTCGGTGTCAGCACCTACATTTACGCGTGCGGCATAATCCTCATAGCCTACACATGTAACAGCCACACGATAGATGCCGGCGGCCACGCTGCCTATGCTGAACGCTCCGGCCTCGTCGGCCACTCCGCGATACACCGACGCGCTGTCGGTGTCATTATATACTTTCACTGTGGCATATCCAATGCCCGATTTGCCGTCCTTCTCGCATATACGGCCTTTCAATTTAAATCCGCTGTCCTGTGCATAAATGCAGCCGAAAGCCTGCATGGAAACAAGCACCGCCAACAGCAGCTTACTGATAAAAATATTGCCTTTCATGGTCGATAAGTTTTAACTGATAAACTTTTATACATCGACGCCATAATTACTGTTTCGCATTTCTCAAAAACACTTTCTTATCCCATATTGCTATCTTTTTAAGTTTTTGTATTCCACAGCACCTGCATCAGGCAACAAAGCCAATGCTGCTTAATGTGGTGCTTTCTGCACAGAGGCTTATGGTTATCACCTCTACAAAACGATGAACATCACTGGTAGGCTGATCCGGTGTTGGCCACATTTTGTCATATATGCCGGTTTTTCATTTTATTACATTTAAGCCAAGTAGCTTTTTACAAAGATAAGCATTTTTTCTAAAGCCGCCAACAATAAACTTTAATTTTTGATACAGAAACACGTTTTTTTGACAACAAATATAAAACACGCGCAAAAGTATAAACAACGGCATTATCTGCGACATCATGACGAGGTGCACAAACATAATATAAATAAAAATCAGAATCCGTGGAGGTCAAAAAGGCTTTGACTTTAAAAAGGGCAAAAATCTGAAAGGAAAATGGGCCGTTTTACTTAACATCCCGCACAATTCTCAACCAATTCAACACGGATATTAAGCAAAACGATGCATATATGTTTCAAATCATTAACCTATCGTTTACGACCCGTAACTCGGCCACTTTTGATGCAAAAGTGGCCGAGTTTTTTATCGCAAACGAATGACTTATAACAGCTAAAACGCCGTTCGCCCAGTTCCATGCCTTACCGTGCCGAAATAAAGCCATGCACGGAGCGGCATGAAACGGGCTATGAGGAGCTGCTAATTCAGCACATAGCTTCAACCAAAATCTGCCATTAGACCGCACATAACTTTATCAAATTTGTGCATCATGCTTTCAGCCTGTCTTCTTGTTTCTATTGGCGTCTTTTTGTAAGATCTTTCTTGACATAGCCCGCTATGCCTGCGAAAAATCATACAAAAATCCACTCAATATAAAGCAAAAATCCAGACCGAATGCTAACAACCCGATTTGGGATTACCCAAAACGTATGGCACAAAAAAATTGGCGGGCAATACCCATGCCGGATACTGCCCGCCAACAATGCTGACGCAAAAGTCAGAAAAATGTGTTCTCTGAATTATTCTGCCAATATTTATCTAACCTGCACCACGAGATACTTGCTTGTGCTCCAGAATATCTGCGGATTTGTTATGCGCAGCACATACTGGTCTTTAGAGTCGCGCTCAAGCTTGTAGCTGCTTGACGGGTGCATCGTAAGGAGTTTTGCAGATTTAGAATACAGCTTCAGCTCCTTGAAGTTTCTGATGTCTATCTTTGTGAAGTAGCTCTTGTTGAAGTTGCCCTGCAGCACCTTGCCGTTAACCAGGATCTGCTGTTCCTTCAGCTCCTTCTTTGTTCCGAACACATACCATGCCGTGTTGAGCTGCTTGTCCTGGTTGCTTATTGTCTGCGACTTCTGCTCGCTCTCACCCTTCAGGTTGCTTACATCCTTGTTGAGCGAGTTGATTGTCATGTCGAGCTCCTCGATATGTATGTCCTTTGCCTCGAGCTGTGCGCGGAGATCTTTCAGCTGGTGGTCTTTGTCCTCAAGCTGCTTAACCAGATTCTCTATTGTGCGCTTCATTTCCTCACCCTTCACAGAGCTCTCGCTGACCTGCTTGCGCAGCTTCTCTATCAGCTCGCGGTTCTGTGCCAGGCGCTGCTGTATGAACTGGATGTTCTCGCGTATGCGCTGCTTCTTGTCGGCACCCTCGCCGTCCTTGGCCACGCTCACCCTGTTTTCAGCCTCGTTAATCAGACGGAAGCCCTCATCAATATCGTTCAGGATTCCCATCATGTCGTTTATCTCATTGTCCTTCTGCTCTATGATCTTCTGTAAAGAGTCTGTTTGGCTTACCTGAGGCAGATTAGAACCTGTTTTCTCGTTGTTACATGCGACCAAAGCCATAAAACATGCCGCGAAAAATAATACCTTTTTCATAATGCTATTAATTATTAGGTTTCCTTTCTTTAACGTTCTTGCCGGCCACCACGATGACAAACTCGCCGCGCGGCTCGGTTTCCTTGAAATGGGCTATAAGCTCCGCCAGTGTGCCGCGCACGCTCTCTTCGTGTATCTTGGATATCTCGCGGCAGGCGCTTGCCCTGCGGTCTTCGCCAAAATATTCGGCAAACTGCTCAAGAGTCTTCAGCACTCTGTAGGGCGACTCATAGAATATCATCGTGCGGGTCTCTTCGCGCAGACTGTCAAGCCTGGTTGCGCGCCCCTTCTTCTGGGGCAGGAAGCCTTCGAAACAGAATCTGTCGCAAGGCAGTCCCGATGACACCAGAGCCGGCACAAAAGCCGTGGCGCCGGGAAGACACTGCACCGTTACACCTGCACTGACAGCCTCTCTCACCAGGAAGAATCCCGGATCGCTTATGCCGGGAGTGCCGGCATCGCTTATCAGAGCCACCGTGGCTCCGGCCTTAAGCCGCTCCACTATCGACGCCGACGTGCCGTGCTCATTAAACTTGTGGTGGGCATAGAGCTGGTTCTTTATCTCAAAATGCTTGAGAAGTATGCCCGACGTGCGGGTGTCCTCTGCCAAAACCAGGTCGGCCTCCTTCAAGATGCGTATGGCCCTGAGCGTCATATCTTCCATATTTCCCACCGGTGTGGGTACTATATATAACAAGCCCATAATTCGCCACAAATATAAGTTAAATAATTCACGAGTGCAAAAAAACGCTATATTTCTTTGCAATTTTTAAAACGTCTTTGTAATTTTGCGCCATAATGAACAACAATCTGGCAGGCGAGGCACACCGCCCTGGAAGAATAGAAGTTGTGTGCGGATCGATGTTCTCGGGCAAGACCGAAGAACTTATAAGAAGGCTTAAACGCGCCGAGTTTGCAAAGCAGAGAGTGGAGATTTTCAAGCCCGCCCTCGACACGCGATATTCTGAGATTGAGGTGGTCAGCCACGACCGCAACTCCATAATGAGCACGCCGGTCGACTCGTCGTCGTCGATATTGCTGCTGTCGTCAGACATCGACGTGGTGGGCATCGACGAGGCGCAGTTTTTCGACGACGGACTCGTGGCCGTATGCAACGAACTTGCCAACAAGGGCATACGCGTCATCGTGGCCGGACTCGACATGGACTTCAAGGGCGTGCCCTTCGGCCCCATACCCGCCCTGTGCGCCATTGCCGACGAGGTGACTAAGGTGCATGCCATCTGCGTAAGATGCGGCGCGCTGGCCTACGTCAGCCACCGTCTCGTGAACAACGAGAAGCGCGTGATGCTCGGCGAGCAGGCCGAATATGAGCCGCTCTGCCGCGAATGTTACCGCAAGGCGCTTGAGGAAGACAAAAACAAGGACAAAACACATTGACACGATAAAATATGCTTGAAGAGAAAATCACTTTCGACAAATTCATACGCTGGATGCTCATAGCCCTGCTTGTCGGCGCCGTGCTGTTCATAACCAACTATCTGAGCAACGTGCTGCTGCCGTTCTTCGTGGCATGGCTGCTGGCCTATCTGCTCTACCCCATCGTAAAGTTTGTCCAGTACAAGATGCACGTGCCCACAAGGGCGCTGTCCATCATTGTCGCGCTGATTTTCGTCATTGCCGTCATAGGGGGGATATTCTATCTCATAGTTCCGCCGATGATCGAACAGTTCGACAAGCTGGGCGATGTGCTCTCGCGCTATCTGCACAAGACGACGCACATAAACAACTTTCCCAGCACCATAAGGCAATGGATTGAGGACAACCGCCACGAGATACACCAGTTCTTCAAGCAGAAAGACGTAACAGAGGCCATCAGGAGCGCCATGCCAAAGCTATTCAGCGTGCTCGGACAGACGGCCAACATCATCATAAGCGTGGTGGCATCGCTCATAACGCTCATGTACATGTTCTTCATCCTGCTCGACTATGAGGCGCTCACCACCAAATGGATAAAGATATTCCCGCAGAAGGTGCGCCCGTTCTGGCAGGAGCTGATGGGCGACGTGGAGCGCGAGCTCAACAACTACATACGCGGCCAGTCGCTCGTGTCGCTCTGCATGGGCATCATGTTCTGCATAGGCTTCACCATAATAGACTTTCCCATGGCCATAGGCCTCGGCATAATGATAGGCATAATGAACCTTGTGCCCTATCTGCACACCTTCGCGCTCATCCCTACGGTGTTCCTTGCCCTGCTCAAGGCTGCCGACACAGGCCAGAACTTCTGGATAATACTGGCAGGAGCCGTGGCCGTGTTCTGCATCGTACAGATAATAAGCGACATGGTGGTAACACCAAAAATCATGGGCAAGGCCATGGGCCTCAACCCTGCCATACTGCTGCTGTCGCTCTCCGTATGGGGCACCCTGCTGGGCTTCATCGGCCTCATCATCGCCCTGCCCCTCACCACCATCCTCATAGCCTATTATCAGCGATACATCACCAAAGAAGGGCATGAAAAGGTGCAAAACGAAGAAAAACTAAAAAAAGTTGAAAAATAATTTGGTAGTTTAAGAAAAAAGCCGTACCTTTGCACTCGCTTTACAAAACAAATGGATAAGATGATCCGTTAGCTCAGCTGGTAGAGCACAACACTTTTAATGTTGGGGTCTTGGG
>NZ_HF986820.1:0-45553 GCF_000431195.1 Prevotella sp. CAG:255
TCACGTAGACCACGGTAAGACTACTCTGACTGCTGCTATCACAACAGTATTGGCAAAGAAAGGTCTTTCTGAAGTTAAGTCTTTTGACTCTATCGATAACGCTCCTGAGGAAAAAGAGCGTGGTATTACTATCAATACAGCACACGTAGAGTATGAAACAGAAAACCGTCACTATGCACACGTTGACTGCCCGGGACACGCTGACTATGTAAAGAACATGGTAACAGGTGCTGCTCAGATGGATGGTGCTATCATCGTTGTTGCTGCAACTGATGGTCCTATGCCTCAGACACGTGAGCACGTGCTTCTCGCTCGTCAGGTAAACGTTCCTCGTCTGGTTGTATTCCTGAACAAGTGTGATATGGTTGAGGATGAGGAAATGCTTGAGCTCGTTGAGATGGAAATGCGTGAGCTTCTCGATCAGTACGAGTATGATGGCGACAATACTCCTATTATCCGCGGTTCTGCTCTTGGTGCACTTAACGGTGTTGAGAAGTGGGAAGAGAAGGTAATGGAGCTGATGGCTGCTGTTGACGAGTGGATTCCGCTGCCTCCGCGTGACCTCGACAAACCGTTCCTGATGCCTGTTGAGGACGTATTCTCAATCACAGGTCGTGGTACTGTTGCTACAGGTCGTATCGAGACTGGCCGTGTTAAGGTTGGTGACGAAGTTGAGCTCCTCGGTCTTGGTGAAGACAAGAAGTCAGTTGTAACTGGTGTTGAGATGTTCCGTAAGATTCTTGACGAAGGTGAAGCTGGTGATAACGTAGGTCTGCTTCTCCGTGGTATCGACAAGAACGAAATCAAGCGTGGTATGGTACTCTGCCACCCGGGTCAGATCAAACCTTACAAGAAGTTCAAGGCTCAGATCTATGTACTGAAGAAAGAAGAAGGTGGACGTCACACTCCGTTCGGAAACAAGTATCGTCCTCAGTTCTACCTCCGTACAATGGACTGTACAGGTGAAATCTCTCTGCCGGAAGGCGTAGAAATGGTAATGCCTGGTGATAACGTAACAATCACTGTTGAGCTTATCTACGCTGTTGCATTGAACGTAGGTCTGCGCTTCGCTATCCGTGAAGGTGGTCGTACAGTAGGTGCTGGTCAGATTACTGAAATCATCGATTAATCATTATCAATGATATAAGTTTTAGGTTCTCGTCTTCCGGCGAGAACCTATTTTACGGGAATAGCTCAGTTGGTAGAGCACTGGTCTCCAAAACCAGGTGTCGGGAGTTCGAGCCTCTCTTCCCGTGCCAAAATAAAGATAATATGTTTAAAAAATTCGCAAATTACTGCAAAGTTTGTTACGAAGAACTTGTGCATAAAACAACATGGCCGACACGTGCCGAACTTACTCATAGTGCAATGGTTGTATTATCTGCTTCCTTGATCATTGCAGTTGTAGTGTTCATTATGGATTCCGTGTTCCGGTTTGTTATGAGTACGATCTATCCTAATTAATCGTAAAAAGGAAAATGGCTGAATCAGGAAAAAAGTGGTATGTATTGCGTGCTGTCAGTGGTAAGGAGGCTAAGGTAAAAGAATATATCGATGCCGAACTTAAGCACAACACGCTTCTTTCAACTTATGTTTCTCAGGTACTTATACCTATGGAGAAGCATGCTTCTTTGCGTAATGGCAAGCGTGTGGTTAAAGAGAAGATTTCTCTCCCGGGCTATGTCCTCGTAGAGGCAGAACTGAAAGGAGACGTGGCACATACACTGCGCTTCATACCTAACGTACTTGGCTTCTTGGGCGGATTGGATAATCCTACCCCTGTTAAGCAGTCTGATATCAACCGTATCCTTGGAACGGCTGAAGAGTCAGTGCTGACGGAAGAAGTAAATATTCCGTTCTGTGTTGACGAGACAGTGAAGGTTACTGATGGACCGTTCAGCGGCTTTAGCGGTGTCATTGAAGAAGTGAATACCGAGAAGCACAAACTTAAGGTTATGGTTAAGATCTTTGGACGTAAAACTCCATTGGAATTAGGTTTTATGCAAGTTGCAAAAGAATAACGTGTTGTTACGGACACGTGTGTTCTTTTATAAAATCTCAAATTTTTTTAATTAACAAAAGAAATGGCTAAAGAAGTTGCTGGATTAATCAAATTACAGATTAAAGGTGGCGCTGCGAATCCTTCACCACCAGTTGGACCGGCTCTCGGTTCAAAGGGTATTAACATCATGGGATTCTGCAAGGAATTCAACGCCAGAACTCAGGATAAGGCTGGAAAAGTGCTTCCGGTTGTTATCACTTACTACACCGATAAGTCATACAGCTTCGAAATTAAGACTTCTCCTGCTGCTGTTCAGCTGCTGGAGGCAGCCAAGGTTAAGAGTGGTTCTGCCGAGCCTAACCGTAGAAAAGTGGCTTCTGTGACATGGGATCAGATCCGTGCCATTGCAGAAGACAAAATGGCTGATCTTAACTGCTTTACCGTAGAGTCTGCGATGAAGCTTGTTGCTGGTACGGCTAGAAGTATGGGCATCTCAGTTAAAGGGGACTTCCCTGGTAAATAATTTATAACTTCAAGAAAATGAGTAAACTGACAAAAAATCAAAAATCAGTAGCTGATAAGGTTGAAGCAGGGAAAGCATACTCTTTGAAAGAGGCTGCAGAGTTGGTTAAGGATATTACTACTACCAAGTTTGACGCTTCTCTTGATATTGATGTACGCTTGGGCGTTGACCCGCGTAAGGCTAACCAGATGGTAAGAGGCGTTGTGTCTCTGCCTAACGGAACTGGTAAGGTTACACGCGTGCTCTGCCTTTGTACTCCTGATGCTGAAGCTGCTGCAAAAGAAGCAGGTGCTGACTATGTAGGTCTTGACGAGTATATCGAAAAGATCAAAGGTGGATGGACAGATGTTGATGTTATCATCACAATGCCGTCATGCATGGGCAAGATTGGTCCTTTAGGACGTGTTCTTGGTCCGCGTGGCTTGATGCCTAACCCTAAGAGCGGTACTGTAACTATGGACGTTGCAAAGGCTGTCAAGGAGGTTAAGCAGGGTAAGATCGACTTCAAGGTTGACAAGGCCGGTATCATCCATGCATCAATTGGTAAGGTTTCTTTCACTCCGGAACAGATCTATCAGAATGCGAAAGAATTTATCGCTACTGTTATTAAACTGAAACCTTCTGCTGCTAAAGGTACATACATCAAGAGTATCTTTATTTCTAGCACTATGAGTAAGGGTATCAAGATTGATCCTAAATCAGTTGAATAACTCTAAAAGTTTTGTAAGATGAAGAAAGAAGTAAAAGATACTATAGTTGTTGAACTCGGTCAGAAGCTGAAAGAGTATTCTCATTTCTACCTCGTTGATGTAACAGGTATGAATGCTGGTGCTACAAGCAAGCTCCGTCGCGAGTGCTTCAAGAACGAAATCAAGATGGTCGTTGTAAAGAACACTCTTCTTCACAAGGCTTTCGAGGCTTCGGATGTTGATTATGAGCCTTTGTATGGCTGTCTGAAGGGTAACACTGCTGTTCTCTTCTGCAACACAGCTAACGTTCCAGCTAAGATGCTGAAAGGTTATGTAAAAGAGAGTATTCCTGCATTGAAGGCTGCTTATGCAGAGGAAAGCATCTATGTTGGTGCTGACAAGCTGGAAGAACTCGCAGCTCTCAAGAGCAAGGACGAAGTTATTGCAGACATTGTTGCATTGCTGCAGTCTCCTGCAAAGAACGTTGTTTCTGCTCTTCAGTCAGGCGCTCACACCATCCATGGTGTACTCAAAACTTTAGGCGAGCGTCCTGAGTAATTTTAACACCCAAACATTAATATTTAAAAACATTAAAATTTAAAATAAAATGGCAGATATTAAAGCTATTGCTGAAGAATTAGTAAATTTGACAGTTAAGGAAGTAAACGAGTTGGCAACAGTCCTGAAGGACGAGTATGGAATTGAGCCTGCTGCTGCAGCTGTTGCTGTTGCTGCTGGTCCTGCTGCAGGTGGTGCTGCAGCCGCAGCTGAGGAGAAGACATCTTTCGATGTTGTACTCGCTGAGGTTGGTGGTGCAAAACTGCAGGTAGTTAAGGCCGTTAAAGAGGCTTGTGGTCTTGGTCTGAAAGAGGCTAAGGATCTCGTAGACGGTGCTCCTTCTACATTGAAGGAAGGTCTGTCTAAGGACGAGGCTGAGAACCTGAAGAAGGCTATCGAAGAGGCTGGCGCTAAGGTTGAGCTCAAATAATTGAGACAATAAAAAATATTTCGGGTTAAGATTCTCCCAGTCGGAGAGTCTTAACCTTTTTGTGTCTTTTATTAATACCATGCAGTCAACCACCGCTGCAAGGTGTAGGTCAAGATTCATGACTTTGAAATCTGCGGCCATTTATTTTCAAGGTGGCATTTTTAACGGTAATAAAAATCTGTAATGGCTTCAAAAATTGTTGATAACAGAGTGAATTTTGCCAGCGTGAAGAATCCGATGCCGTATCCGGATTTCCTCGATGTGCAGTTAAAGTCTTTCAGAGACTTCTTACAGTTGGATACTCCGCCTGAGGAACGCAAGAATGACGGTTTGTATAAGGTCTTTGCTGAAAATTTCCCTATCACCGACACACGTAATAATTTCGTTCTTGAGTTCTTGGATTACTATATCGACCCGCCCCGTTACACCATCGACGAGTGTCTTGAGCGCGGACTTACATATAGCGTGCCCCTGAAGGCTAAGATGAAACTGTATTGTACAGACCCTGACCATGAGGACTTCGGTACTTTCATTCAGGATGTTTTCCTCGGCACAATTCCTTATATGACTGATAACGGCACATTTATCATAAATGGAGCCGAGCGTGTTGTTGTATCACAGTTGCACAGATCTCCCGGTGTGTTCTTCGGACAGGGCGTTCACGCCAACGGTACGGTGCTTTATTCGGCACGTATCATCCCGTTCAAGGGCTCATGGATTGAGTTTGCAACCGACATCAACAATGTGATGTATGCATACATCGACCGTAAGAAGAAGTTGCCTGTTACAACACTTTTGCGTGCTATCGGTTTCGAGACCGATAAGGATATTCTTCAGATATTCGACCTGGCTGAGGAAGTTAAGGTCAACAAGAAGAATATGAAGGATGCCATTGGCCGTAAGCTTGCTGCGAGGGTTTTGAAGAGCTGGAATGAGGACTTCGTTGATGAGGATACCGGTGAAGTTGTTTCTATCGAGCGTAACGAGGTTATCATGGAGCGTGAGACAGAAATCACAAAGGACAACATCGACGACATTATCGACAGTGGCGCTTCGACAGTTCTTCTCCACAAGGATATTGATTCTGCAAGCAAGTATTCAATAATCTTCAACACATTACAGAAAGACCCGAGTAACTCTGAGAAGGAAGCCGTGCTCTACATCTACCGTCAGCTGCGTAATGCAGACCCTGCCGATGACGCAAGTGCACGTGAGGTTATTCAGAACCTGTTCTTCTCTGACAAACGTTATGACTTGGGTGATGTAGGCCGTTACCGTATCAACAAGAAGTTAGGTCTTGATACAGACATGGATGTCCGTATCCTGACTAAAGAAGATATAATCGAAATTATCAAATATCTTATACAGCTGGTTAACTCTAACGCCACTGTAGACGATATCGACCACCTCAGCAACCGCCGTGTACGTACAGTAGGCGAGCAGCTGAGCAACCAGTTCTCTATCGGTCTGGCACGTATGAGCCGTACCATCAGAGAGCGTATGAACGTTCGCGATAATGAGGTGTTCACTCCTACAGACCTTATCAACGCCAAGACAATATCGAGTGTTATCAACTCGTTCTTCGGTACTAACCCGTTGTCACAGTTCATGGACCAGACCAACCCGCTTGCCGAAGTAACTCACAAGCGCCGTCTGTCTGCCCTTGGTCCTGGCGGTCTGTCAAGAGAGCGTGCCGGTTTCGAGGTGCGTGACGTTCACTATACACACTACGGACGCCTTTGTCCTATTGAGAGCCCTGAAGGTCCTAACATCGGACTTATCTCGTCTCTTTGTGTTTACGCTAAAATCAATGAGTTGGGATTCATCGAGACTCCTTACCGCAAGGTTAAGGACGGAATTGTTGATCTCGACAATGACCATATACTTTATCTTACTGCTGAAGAGGAGGAAGACCATATCATCGGTCAGGGCAATGCTCCGCTGAACGACGACGGTACGTTTATCCGTGAAGTGGTTAAGTGTCGCCAGGATGCCGACTTCCCCGTAGTGCCTCCTTCGGAGGTTGACCTTATGGACGTATCTCCTCAGCAGATTGCATCTATTGCTGCCGGACTCATTCCTTTCTTGGAGCACGACGATGCTCACCGTGCGTTGATGGGTAGTAACATGATGCGCCAGGCAGTTCCTCTGCTTCACAATGAGGCTCCTATCGTAGGTACCGGTATTGAGAAGCAGGTATGCGTTGACTCACGTACTATGATCACAGCCGAAGGCGATGGCGTAATCGAGTATGTTGATGCAACTACAATACGTATCCTTTATGACAGAACTGAGGAAGAAGAGTTCGTAAGCTTTGAGCCTGCTCTCAAGGAGTACAGAATACCTAAGTTCCGCCGTACTAACCAGAACATGACCGTTGACCTCCGTCCTATTTGCGACAAGGGACAGCGTGTAAAGAAGGGCGACATCCTTACAGAAGGATATGCTACAGAGGACGGCGAGCTGGCACTCGGACGCAACTTGCTTGTTGCTTACATGCCTTGGAAGGGATACAACTATGAGGACGCTATCGTGCTCAACGAGCGTGTAGTGCGTGAGGATATTCTTACTTCAGTACATGTGGATGAATATTCGCTCGACGTTCGTGAGACAAAGCGCGGTATGGAAGAGTTCACAAGCGACATTCCTAACGTCAGTGAAGAGGCTACCAAAGACCTCGATGACAATGGTATAATCAGAGTTGGTGCTCGTGTAGAGCCGGGCGATATCCTTATCGGTAAGATTTCACCTAAGGGTGAGAGCGATCCTTCACCTGAGGAGAAACTGCTCCGCGCTATCTTCGGCGACAAGGCTGGCGACGTGAAGGATTCTTCACTTAAGGCCAATCCTTCTCTTACCGGTGTCGTTATCGACAAGAAACTGTTCTCACGTGCCGTTAAGACACGTTCTTCTAAGCAGCAGGACAAGATCGTTCTGGCTAAGATCGACGAAGAGTATGCTGCTAAGATAGACGACCTGAAGGATATCCTTGTTGACAAGCTCCTCACTCTTACAGACGACAAGACGTCTATGGGTATCAAGGATTATACCGGAGCTGAGATTATTACAAGGGGAAGCAAGTTCACAATGGCTCAGCTGAAGAACCTTGAATATGACGGAATACAGTCAAACAACTGGACTAACGACGAACATACTAATGAGCTGATACAGAAGCTGATTATGAACTTCATCAAGAAGTACAAGCTCCTGGACGCAGAACTCAAGCGCCGTAAGTTCGCAATTACAATCGGTGACGAGCTGCCCTCAGGCATCCTGCAGATGGCTAAGGTTTACGTTGCCAAGAAACGTAAGATCGGCGTAGGTGATAAGCTTGCCGGTCGCCACGGTAACAAGGGTATCGTTTCTAAGATTGTACGTCAGGAAGATATGCCGTTCCTCGAGGACGGACGTCCTGTAGACTTGGTTCTTAACCCGCTGGGTGTGCCTTCACGTATGAACCTCGGACAGATATTTGAGGCTATTCTCGGTGCTGCCGGTAAACGTCTTGGCGTCAAGTTCGCAACACCTATCTTCGACGGTGCCAAACTCGACGACCTTCAGGAGTGGACCGACAAGGCTGGTCTGCCGCGCCTCTGCTCAACACACCTCTATGACGGTGAGACAGGTGAGATGTTCGACCAGCCGGCAACGGTAGGTATCACATACTTCCTTAAACTCGGCCACATGGTTGAAGATAAGATGCACGCCCGCAGCATCGGTCCGTACTCTCTTATCACACAGCAGCCTCTTGGAGGTAAGGCACAGTTTGGTGGTCAGCGTTTTGGTGAGATGGAGGTTTGGGCTCTCGAGGCATTCGGTGCCAGCCATGTGCTTCAGGAAATCCTTACCATCAAGTCTGATGACGTAGTAGGCCGTTCAAAGGCTTACGAGGCTATCGTCAAGGGCGAGCCTATGCCTACACCGGGCATACCGGAGTCTCTCAACGTGCTGCTGCACGAGCTCCGTGGTCTTGGCTTAAGTGTTACCCTTGATTAATAACGAAACTCTTTACATAACAAATATAAACAAGAATTATGGCTTTCAAGAAAGATTCAAAGATAAAGAGTAATTTCACGAAGATTACTATCGGACTTGCATCACCGGAAGAAATCCTCGAAAGTTCTTTTGGCGAGGTTACCAAACCTGAGACCATAAACTATCGTACATATAAACCTGAGCGCGACGGACTTTTCTGCGAGCGCATCTTTGGTCCGACAAAGGACTATGAGTGTGCCTGCGGTAAATATAAGCGCATCAGATATAAAGGCATTGTCTGCGACCGCTGCGGTGTAGAGGTTACAGAGAAGAAAGTGCGCCGTGAGCGCACCGGACATATCGAGCTCGTTGTGCCTGTTGCACACATCTGGTATTTCCGTTCATTGCCTAACAAAATAGGTTACCTGCTCGGTATACCGACAAAGAAACTCGATTCTGTAATTTATTACGAGAAGTATATCGTAATACAGCCGGGTGTAATGGAAGGCCGTACAGACTCTGAGGGCGTTGAAATCAACGGTTCTCACAAGATGGACTTCCTTACAGAAGACGAATATGTAAACATCATGGACAACCTGCCCGACGGCAACGAATATCTTGACGATACAGACCCGAATAAGTTCATCGCCAAGATGGGTGCCGAGGCAATCTATGATCTGTTGGTAAATATCGATCTCGACTCTCTTTCTTATGAGCTTCGCGACCGTGCCAACAGCGACTCTTCTCAGCAGAGAAAGACCGAGGCCCTCAAGCGTCTGCAGGTTGTAGAGGCATTCCGCGGAAGCCGCAACATAAACAAGCCCGAGTGGATGATCATGAAGATTATTCCTGTTACTCCTCCTGAGCTTCGTCCGTTGGTTCCGCTGGATGGTGGTCGTTTTGCAACATCTGACCTCAACGACCTTTATCGTCGTGTCATCATACGTAACAACCGTCTGAAGAGACTTATGGAGATTAAGGCTCCTGAGGTTATTCTCCGTAACGAGAAACGTATGTTGCAGGAGGCTGTCGACAGCTTGTTTGACAACTCACGCAAGAGCAGTGCCGTTAAGAGCGATTCTAACCGTCCGCTGAAGTCTCTGTCTGACTCACTGAAAGGTAAGCAGGGACGTTTCCGTCAGAACCTTCTCGGTAAGCGTGTCGACTATTCAGCACGTTCAGTTATCGTTGTAGGTCCTGAGTTGAAGATGGGCGAGTGCGGTCTGCCTAAGCTTATGGCTGCAGAGCTCTACAAGCCGTTCATCATCCGTAAGCTCATTGAGCGCGGTATCGTCAAGACTGTAAAGAGCGCAAAGAAAATTGTGGACCGCCGCGAGCCGGTTATCTGGGATATCCTCGAGAATGTGATGAAGGGACACCCTGTATTGCTCAACCGTGCGCCTACACTTCACCGTCTTGGTATTCAGGCATTCCAGCCTAAACTTATCGAAGGTAAGGCTATTCAGCTCCATCCGTTGGCATGTACTGCGTTCAACGCCGACTTCGACGGTGACCAGATGGCTGTTCACCTTCCATTGAGCAATGAGGCAGTGCTCGAGGCACAGATTCTGATGCTTCAGAGCCACAACATCCTTAACCCTGCCAACGGTGCGCCTATCACAGTGCCTTCACAGGATATGGTGCTCGGACTTTACTATATTACAAAGATTCGTCCGGGTGCAAAGGGTGAGGGACTTACGTTCTATGGTCCGGAAGAGGCAATCATTGCGCACAATGAAGGCAAGTGTGACCTCCATGCTCAGGTAAAGGTTGTTGTGAAAGACCTTGATGCAGACGGAAAACTTGTTGACAAGATGGTTGAGACTTCTGTCGGCCGTGTGATTGTCAACGGCATCATACCTGAAGAAGTTGGTTATGTAAATAAGATTATCTCTAAGAAGAGTCTTCGCGATATTATTGCCGACGTAATTAAGGCTGTGGGCTTTGCCCGTGCCTGCGAGTTCCTCGACGGTATCAAGAACCTTGGTTATCGTATGGCATATCTGGCTGGTCTGTCGTTCAACCTTGACGATATCATCATTCCGAAGGAGAAGGCCGACCTCGTTGCAAAAGGTAATGAGGAAGTACGTCAGATTACCGACAACTATAACATGGGATTCATCACAGACAACGAGCGTTACAACCAGGTAATTGACGCCTGGACACACGTAAATAACGAGTTGGGTGACGTCCTGATGAAGGAGATGACTGAGGCTGACCAGGGATTCAACGCCGTCTACATGATGCTTGACTCTGGAGCCCGTGGTTCTAAAGACCAGATCCGTCAGTTGGCCGGTATGCGTGGACTTATGGCAAAACCGCAGAAGGCAGGAGCTGAAGGTGCTCAGATTATTGAGAACCCGATTCTTTCTAACTTTAAGGAAGGTATGAGCGTGCTCGAGTACTTCATCTCTACCCACGGTGCCCGTAAGGGTCTTGCGGATACCGCTATGAAGACTGCCGACGCTGGATATCTTACACGTCGTCTTGTTGACGTTTCTCATGACGTTATCATTACAGAGGAAGACTGTGGAACTCTGCGCGGACTTGTATGTACAGCATTGAAGAATGGCGATGAGGTTATTTCTTCTCTGTATGAGCGTATCCTCGGCCGTGTGTCAGTTCACGATATTATACATCCTAACACAGGCGAGCTTATTGTTGCTGCCGGTGAGGAAATTACAGAGCCTATAGCTCAGATTATAGAAGACAGCCCGATCGAGAGCGTTGAAATCCGTTCTGTGCTTACTTGTGAGAGCAAGAAGGGTGTCTGCATGAAGTGTTACGGCCGTAACCTTGCCACAAGCCGCATGGTGCAGAAGGGCGAGGCTGTCGGAGTCATCGCAGCTCAGGCTATCGGTGAGCCGGGTACACAGCTTACACTTCGTACGTTCCACGCCGGTGGTGTGGCTGCCAATGCTGCAGCCAATGCATCTATCGTTGCCAAGAACGACAGCCGCATCGAGTTCGATGAGCTTCGTACCGTGCCGTTTGTTGAAGAAGGTGACAATGGCGAGGTTCAGTGTGAGATGGTCGTAAGCCGTCTGGCCGAAATCCGTTTCGTTGATCCTAACACAAACATCGTGCTTTCTACTCTGAACGTTCCTTACGGAAGCTCACTCTACTTCAAGGGCGGCTCTATCGTTAAGAAGGGTGATATGATTGCACGTTGGGACCCGTTCAACGCCGTTATCGTAACTGAGTATGCCGGTACGCTGAAGTTCCGCGACGTTATCGACGGTGTTACGTTCCACTCTGAGACCGACGATACAACAGGTCTTACCGAAAAGATTATCACTGAGTCTAAGGATAAGAGCAAGGTGCCTACCTGTGATATCGTAGATAAGAACGGCGATGTTGTCGGTACATACAACTTCCCTGTGGGTGGTCACGTTGTTGTTGAAGATGGTCAGACCGTCAAGACCGGTGCAACCCTCGTTAAGATTCCTCGTACAGTTGGTAAGGCTGGTGACATCACCGGAGGTCTTCCACGTGTAACAGAGCTCTTCGAGGCCCGCAACCCGTCTAACCCTGCCGTAGTGAGTGAAATCGACGGTGAGGTTACAATGGGTAAGGTTAAGCGCGGTAACCGTGAGATTATCGTTACCTCAAAGACAGGCGAGCAGCGCAAGTATCTCGTTTCTCTGTCAAAGCAGATTCTGGTTCAGGAGCACGATGCCGTTCGTGCCGGTACTCCTCTGTCAGACGGTGTTATTACGCCTAACGACATCCTTTCAATCAAGGGTCCTACAGCCGTTCAGGAGTATATCGTAAACGAAGTACAGGACGTATACCGTCTGCAGGGTGTGAAGATTAACGACAAGCACTTTGAAATCATCGTTCGTCAGATGATGCGCAAGGTGCAGATCAATGATCCGGGTGACACAACCTTCCTTGAGCAGGAGATTGTCGACAAACTCGACTTCGCTGAGGAGAACGACCGTATATGGGGTAAGAAAGTTGTTACCGACGCCGGCGACAGCGAGACTCTTAAGAAGGGTCAGATTATCTCAGCCCGCAAGCTGCGTGATGAGAACTCAACTCTGAAGCGCCGCGACCTTAAGACTGTTCAGGTGCGTGATGCCGTTCCTGCAACATCGACTCAGATCCTGCAGGGTATCACACGTGCTGCTCTTCAGACTAAGAGCTTCATGTCTGCTGCATCATTCCAGGAGACAACCAAGGTGCTCAACGAGGCTGCTATCCGCGGAAAGGTAGACTATCTGGAAGGAATGAAAGAGAACGTTATCTGCGGACACCTTATTCCGGCCGGTACTGGTCTGCGTGAATTCGAAAAAATTATTGTAGGTTCACGTGAGGATTATGACCGTATACAGGCAAACCGCAAGAATGTGATTGACTATAGCGAAAAGCAGACAGCTGAGAAAGAATAATTTCAAGGCTAAAACTATATAAGCAAAACGGCGATGCAATGTTAACATGCATCGCCGTTTTGCTTATATGTTATATCCAAATTAAAGAAATTTATTTATTTTCTTTTAAAAAATTTGTTTGCATTATAAAATTTCATATATTTGTGGAATTAAAAATATTATTGAAATCCTTGTTAATCTCTGAAAGAGATGGTCTTGCGTTTATTGCAAACCAAAATCTTTGGATGTTTAAATTAAAGGCTTATGAAAAATAACACAGCAGATATATACTTTATTCTAGATGGATAGCAGTATGGCTATTCCCAATATTATAATGTAAAGCTGTTGGATGTTTTGAGTAATGTCAGCCTTATATCAATTTTGATTTATATAATTATTGAATTATTGATGTTTAATTTAAAATAATTGCGTTATGATTAAAAGATTACTTTCTTTGGTAACCGCTTTTGTTGCGTTTTGCTGTATAGCAAATGCACAGGCATTTCAGCGGAATGAGGCCGGTTTAGGACTCAAGTATAATAAGATTGAGAAAATGGCACCGACTCGTGCTGCTGCCGAGGGAGTGGTTTTCACTTATGCTCAGGGAGATACCTATGTTGGTGTAGGAGCAGGTACAGATCATTATGATTGTGCTATTTTTGTACCAGGAAAGTTCGCTGGTAATAAAATCGACCAGGTGGGCTTTTACCTGATAGACCATAAAGTTGTAAAAAATGTTAAGTGCTGGATTGCAAAGGATCTGCCAAGTAGTATCACTTCTTCAGGATGCGAATTTTTGAAAGACATTACTCCTACAACTTCAATTAGTGTTGACGGAAATCCTGAAATCGTAACAGTTGAAAACTATACAATTCCTGCAGAGGGCTGTTATGTCGGTTATTCGTTTGATGTTACATCACTCACTTCACAGGCCGGTCAATATCCTATTGCCTTTGATGGCTCTAGCTATTGTGATGAATACGGAGGATACGTTTGTCTGCAGGGCAAATGGGACAACATGGCAAGCTATGGTTTTGGAAACTTGTTGACATTGGTTTCAATGTCAGGTGACAATTTCCTCGGTAATGCCGCTTCATTTGTTTCAGACAATATAGGTCGAGTAATTACAATGAAAAACGGTAATGTTAATATTTCTGCAATGATCAAAAATGATGGTGTAACACCAATGACTTCTGTGGCTTATACAGTTAAGGATGTTGCAACTGGAGAGACATCTGCAGAAAACACTGTAAACTTGGATAATGTTGAATTTAACAATAATGGTGTGATTAACATCCCATTGACAGCCGGCAATGAGGCAAAAGAGGAAGAAAAAGAAATTGTTATTACTAAGGTAAACGGACAGCCCAACGAAACAGTCAATGCAACATGCAAAGGTTCTTTAATTGTTCTCACAAATGCTATTAAGCGCAGATCTGTTGTAGAGGAATTTACAGCTACAGGTTGTGGATATTGTACTCGCGGATATGCAGGTATGGCTGCATTGGCAGACAAATATCCTGAGTCGTTCATCGGTATTGCCGTACACGGAAAGATGAACTATGACGACCCGATGAGAATTACTGACTATAATTCTGTCATGGCAACGGTTCAGGGTTACCCATCTGCATTCATAAACAGAGGTCCTTCTATTGACCCATATTTCGGCACATCACAGAGTCAACTGCTTGGTGTACTTGACGATTTTGAAGCAAGTCTTACTTTGACAGAAGCTGAAATGTCTGTATGGCCGGAGTGGAACGAAAGCCAGACTGAAATAAATGTAATTACCGACGTGCAGTTCTTCTACAGCAGCAATAATGCTCCTTATGCATTGGCTTATGTTCTGCTTGCTGACGGTTTGCAGGGCAGCGAGAGCAACTGGTGGCAGACTAACTATTATTCTGGAGCTACTGGTGCTGAGAATGAACCTTATATTTACGAGTATACACAAAAAGGTGAGCAGATAAAGGATATGGTTTATGATCATGTTGCCATTATGGCCAAGGATGTAGCTGAAGGTATCAAGGGCTCAATAGCTGCTCCCCTTGTAGCAGATGCAGTTCAGCGTCATGAAACAACTTTCGATCTTTCTAATGGCGTTACTTCTGCCAGCAAGTTCAACCTCTTGCAGGATAAGTCAAAGCTGAAGGTTGTTGCAATGCTTATCAACACAGAGACTGGTGAGATTGTAAATGCTGCAGAGAGAGCCGTTGGTACATTTGGTACAGGTATCAACGTTGTTGATCCTTCAGAGAAGGAAGTTAAGGAAGTTGCCCGCTATACTATTGACGGCGTGCAGCTCAGCGCTCCTGCAAAGGGCATCAATATCGTTAAGATGTCTGACGGAACAACAAGAAAGGTTGTTGTAAAGCAGTAATTGAATAATTCTGAATTTTAAGAATTCAGAGTAGAATAAGATCTTGGCCATTAGAAAATATTAGGGCTGTGTATGAGGCTTCTGATAATTTTCTGATGGCCATTATTGTTTTATTATATTTGGTCTGTCCTTGAGTGCATTGCCGTATGTTTGATGGTTTAACCCCAATCTGCCATTATACCGCACTTGGCTTTATCTATTTTGGGCATTCATGCCTTCGGCCTGTCTTTTTTGTTTCTATTGAGCGAATCGGTTAATAACCGATTTGGGCTTAACTCCAACTTGCCATTATGTTTCCACCTCTTTATCTTTTGTTATTTGCTGCCATGGCCGGATTGTCTAAGGAATATGTTGACTGCACGGTAGCAACAGAAAAAAGAAAGACGGATAAGACTGCAATGAACCAGGCGGAATAAGTCTTATATGCTTAATGATTTGGGGTTGATCGTAACGTATCTGCGATGTGCCTTAATATGCATTTTGCCGGTTTGGGATAGCTAATATAAGATAATCCCTAACCGGCAAAATGTTGATTAAAGAATAGGCTGGTTAAAGTCTATAAAGGTGTGTTACTGATATTTCTTAGGTTTTATCCGGATGCAGCCGGCCATCACTTGTTTTCATTCTTGCTCTCTTCCTGCTTTCTGTGCTGATAAAGCTGATAAGAGTTTATCACGTTGTGCCATATGCTGTAGAAGCCGCCGGCTACTGCCGTTATCGGTGTGAAGAAGGTGTATCCCATCCATATTGCCAGCACGGTGTTCTTTTGTCCAAGCGACTGTCCTGCCGTAATCTTGTCGTTGTATAACGCACCTACCTTGCGTCCGAGCCAGAACTGGAGCAGACAGCTGATAAGCGATGCTGCCACTAGGCCGAGTTCGGTGGCAATGGCCACGTCGGCATGAACAATGGTGCGTGTCGTGACGGTCATGGCCAGCGTAAGCGCAACTGCCCAAAGATAGAAGCTCAGGTCGCTGTAGTGAGATATCGTGAAGTGGAGTCTTGGCGAAAGATATCTCAGCAGGATGGCAGCCAGCAGGGGCAGAAGCAGCAACGGGAACACCTTGCCGAGTATCAGCATTGCCGAATTAAGTATGCCGAGCTCCGGATTGGGATGTACATACGGCACAAGTGCCGGTATGAATGCCGCCGTAATGATGTTTATCAGTATAGTGTATGTGGTTATGTGGTTAACATTTCCGCCAAGTTTTTTTGTTATCACCGCACCGGCCGTGGCCGTAGGACATATTAGGCATATCATGGCACCCTCGAGCACAATGCGCAGTCCGCTGTGCGGCATGAGCATAAGCGCTACGGCTATGGCTGTGAATGTGCCGGCCTGGAAGAGCAGCAGCCACGGATGCCACTTGCACAGGCGGAGCTTCTTGGGGTTCACCTTGCAGAATGTGATAAACAGCATGGCAAATATCAGCATGGGCTGCAGCAGCTCGATGGCTTTGAGGGCAAAGTGGTGAGTAGGTTGCAGCGCGGGTATTGCCGTGTAGACAAAATAGGCAGCAATGCCGGTAATGATGGCGATGATAAGCGTCCAGTCTTTTAAGAATTTGATGATTTTCATTTTGTATTTTCTTTCAGTCAGGCAAACTTACTACTTTTTCCGCAATCTTGTCAATATTTTTTGCTTTTTGTTTATATCTTAGGTGCCATATTCCTTTATATATGTTCCGGCAGTATAATCTAGGCATACTTTTGTTCGTTTATTTCGGCGTTATTTCTTAAATTTGTGCCAAATTGAAGATATACAGAAAAGTCAGATGGATAGATTAGATGATTATATATTAAGTTTTCTCCGCCACACAGCCGGTGTGTCCGAGAGCGTTTTGTCGTGGGTATATCCGCTCACGGCCCTGTTTGCCATAGGTCTTGTTTCGTATCTCTGCACGGCGCTGTTCCGCTATGTTGTAATGCCGGCAGTGCAGAAGCTTACCGAGCGCACCAAGGCCACATGGGACGACTATCTGTTCAACGACCGTGTGATGAAAGCCTTCCGCCGCATCATACCTCCCGTGTTGTGGTATGTCCTGCTGCCGTTTGCCTTTGCTGCTGACAGCAGTGTGCTGCCCGTGCTGCTCAAGGCCTGCAACATCTACCTTGTGGTGGTGTCGCTGTTCTTTATAAGCGAGTTTCTCCATTCGCTCTACGAGATATCCAGCGAGCACCAGAAGCTGCGTAACCGGCCGCTGAAGGGTATCTATCAGATGTTCAACCTCATGGCCGTTGTGGTGGGCTTCATCCTCGTGGTGAGCATCATCGTCAACAAGAGTGCCGGCACCGTGCTTGCCGGTCTTGGCGCTTCTGCTGCCATCATCATGCTGATTTTCAAGGACACCATCCTCGGTCTTGTGGCCGGCGTGCAGCTTACGGCCAACGATATGCTGCGTCCGGGCGACTGGATAACCATGAACAAGTATGGCGCCAACGGATATGTAAGGGAAGTGTCGCTCACCACTGTCAAGGTGCAGAACTTCGACAAGACCATCACCACCATACCGCCTTATCTGCTCGTGAGCGACTCGTTTCAGAACTGGCGCGGCATGCGCGAGGCGGGCGGACGCCGACTGAAGCTGTCGGTCAACATCGACGCCAACACCGTACACTTCTGTTCGCCTGACGAACTGCGCAGCTACGAAGAGAAAGGATATATAGCCAAAGGCCAGTATGACTCTGCTGACAGGCCCGTTGCCAACACGCAGGTGTACCGCAACTTTATGATGGACTTCATGTCGCGCCACCCCAACGTCAACAAAGACCTTATGATAATGGCACGCATGCTTCAGCCCACGCCCGAGGGCCTGCCTCTCGAGCTTTACTGCTTCTCGGTGTTCCCCGACTGGAAACCCTTCGAGCTGTTTCAGGGTGAGGTGCTCGACTATGCCATCGTTATGGCGTCAGAGTTCGGCCTGCGCATCTTCCAGCGTCCTGCCGGCAGCGATCTTGGCTCGCCCGTAGCCTGATGCCGGCCTGATGTGCTGTGGCTTGTGCCTGATGCAGGTGCCGGTGTCGTGTTGTTATGTCATCTCATTGCGCCGCAACCCTTTCATAGTGTCATCTGCATTATGTTCAGAAAAATAGCTGAAACAGCCGCAATACATCTCCTGATTATAGCTGATGCCGTGCCGAATGGGGCGTGTGGTGCGGCGCTTATAGCGTATTCGCACTAAAGCCCTGCCTTTCTCCGTGTGTAAAAGGCAGGGTTTTGTATGCTCAAAGGCCGTCTTCTGTTTGCTAAAAGACTACGTTTTGCATTGCCGTTTGCCGTGTTTTACATTGTAGCCTGCCGCCCGGCATTGCACACATTTGCCACTTTGCCCCATAAAACGCTGTAACAATGTGCTTTCTCTTTGCACACATTTTCAGGCATATTTGCGCATAAAGTATTTTATTTTCTGAAAACCGCAGAATGAGAGCCTCACGCCAAATCAATGTGTAAGCCTTGTCCTTGTTTTATGTTGCATTTGTCAAGACTGCAGCTCAATCGCTCCGGCCGTGCATCCCAATCGCACATATTGCGGCCGTGCTTGCCAAGTTTTTCGTGTTAAATAGCTGATTTTCAGAAAAAATGTGTAAGTTTGCACTTTATAAATAGCAATAAAAAAGAAAAATAGACAATGGGAAAGATAATACTTACCGGCGACCGCCCTACCGGAAAACTTCATTTGGGCCACTATGTTGGCTCGTTGCGCCGCAGGGTGGAGCTGCAGAATGAAGGCGACTTCGACCGCATGTTTGTGTTCATTGCCGATGTTCAGGCACTTACCGACAATGCCGACAACCCCGAAAAGGTCAGACAGAACATCATCGAGGTGGCTCTCGACTATCTTTCGGCAGGACTCGACCCCGAAAAGGTTACGCTCTTTGTGCAGTCGATGATACCCGAGCTGGCCGAGCTGACGGTGTATTACATGAACCTTGTCACCGTGTCGCGCCTTCAGCGCAACCCTACGGTGAAGACCGAGATACAGATGCGCAACTTCGAGACGAGCATCCCCGTGGGCTTCTTCACATATCCTATAAGCCAGGCTGCCGACATTACGGCCTTCAAGGCCACTACGGTGCCTGCCGGCGAAGACCAGGAGCCTATGCTCGAGCAGACGCGCGAGATAGTGAAGCGCTTCAACAATATATACGGCGACGTGCTTGTTGAGCCTAAGATAATGCTGCCCACCAACTCGGTGTGCTGCCGCCTGCCGGGAACCGACGGCAAGGCCAAGATGAGCAAGAGCCTCGGCAACTGCATCTATCTGTCTGACACGCCCAAGGACATGCAGCAGAAGGTGAAGAGTATGTATACCGACCCGGGACACCTGCGCGTGGAAGACCCCGGAAAGGTGGAGGGCAACACGGTGTTTACATACCTCGAGGCGTTCAGCACGCCCGACGACTTTGCCGAATACTGGCCTGAGTATAAGAGCCTCGACGAGTTGAAAGACCACTACCGCCGCGGCGGACTGGGCGACATGAAGTGCAAGAAGTTCCTCATAAAGGTGCTCGACCGCCAGCTTGAGCCTATCCGTCAGCGCCGCCATGAGTTTGAACAGGACATCCCGGAGGTTTACAACATCCTGAAGAAAGGCTCAGAGGCTGCCCGCGAGGTGGCAGCGCAGACTCTGCACGACGTGCGCGAGGCCATGCGCATCAACTATTTTGACGACCTCGACCTTATCAAGGAGCAGGCTGCCAAGTATAAGGCAGGCGAGTAGGAGGCCGGTGTAGCATATAATACATACGTTAGTATAAATGACGGGCCGCATATCCTGACAATGGGGATATGCGGCCCTGCGTGATATATAAGGACTTTTATTGTAGGTGTCAGCGGTTGATTACCTTCCTGGCTGTTCCGTCGCTCATGCGTATTATGTTTATTCCGCGTGCGGGTTTTGCCAGCTTCCTTCCGTCAATGCCGTAGCGTGCCGTCTCTGTTGCGCCGGCTGCTGTCTCGCTTTCTATGCCTGACGTCTCGCTCTCCTTTATCATAAACTCCTTCCATACGTCAGCCTTTTCATATTCGGCCTTGGCTCCTTGCGGCACATACAGCAGGCAGTCCTGCGGCACGTCGCTGTCCCATCCGGCAAATGACGTGTTGTCGCATGCCGGCGGTGTGACGGCCTTGCAGTCTACTTCTGTCAGCATGTTGTAGGCAAATGCCGCATAGCCTATCGACTCGAGCGTAGACGGCAGCGTCAGCTTCGTCAGGCTTTCGCAGTTGATGAATGCCATTTGGTCGATAGTCTTCGTTCCTTCGCCTATTGTCAGCTCCTCAAGATACACCATGTAAGAGAACGCGTTGCGCGGTATCGTGGTGATAGAGCCGGGCAGAGACATCACTACCACGCCCTCGCATCCGTCGAATGCCCCTTCGCCTATGGTCTTTACGGTTTCGGGCAGGTTGATGTTTTCCATTGTGTAGCAGCTCGAAAAGGCATTTTCGCCTATGCTCTCAAGACCTTCCGGGAACACTACGTCGAGCAGTCTCATGTTGTTCTGGAATGCGTTGTCGCCTATTGTCTTCACTCCTTCAGGTATGTTCACGCTTTCAAGGTTAGAGCATCTGTCGAACATATAGTCGGGTATGGCTGTCAGACCTTCGGGCAGAACTGCAGATTTTAGTGCCGTGCAGTTGGAGAAGCATCCCTCCAGCTCGGTAACAGAGTTAGGTATCTCTATGGTTTCGAGTTTGTCGCAGTAAGAGAATGCCGAACCCTCTATGCTCTGCAGGCCGTCGTTCAGACTGACGGATGCAAGACTGCTGCACATAAAGAACGCCGACTCGTCTATCTCTTTCAGCGTTGCCGGACATTCGAGGCTGGTCAGCATGCAGCTGCTGAATGCCTCTTTGCCTATTTTTACGAGATTTTTCGGCAGTGTTATTTCTGTTATTGCCGTGCCCGAGAAGGCGTTTGCCGGTATCTCTTCGCATTCTTCAGGAAGAGTTACCGAAGTCAGCTTGCCGCAGTTTCTGAACATGCCTTTGGCCGGCATGATGCCGTTGACAAAGCTGAACGATGCAATTTGCGTCTCTGAAAAGGCGTAGCTGCGTATCTCTTTCAGACCGTCGGGCAGTGTTATCTCGCTCAGGGCGGTGCATCTCATGAATGCGCTGTCGCCCACAACCGTTGTTCCTGCCGGAAGGCTAAGGCTTTCCAACTTGTCGCAGCTGTAGAATATGCAGTTGCCCATCTCGTTGTCGTTGGTATAAAATTCCTTGTTGTTCACATAGTCGGTGTAGTAGGCTTCGCCTCCTGCCACAACCTTAGCCTCGCTCAGGTCGAGCGTTGCCAGCTTGCCTTCAGTGGGCACGTTGTCGAGGTCTATGCCTGCCATGTCGCGCAGCAATATGAAGTCGGTGCCGTTCAGGTTTCCGGTTATCTTGAGCGATGTAATGGTGTATTTGTCGCTGCCTATCTGTTCCGACAGAGTGCCTGCCGTCTCAACATTCACTGTGGTCTGTTGCGCCTGTGATATGGCCGCGATTGCTGCCATGCAGAATGTAAGTAGTAAAGCTCTTTTCATGGTTAAATCGTTTTTAGGGTCATACAATTTTATTCTTGTTCTCGTTTATCTCACGACAACCTTTCTGGCGGTTGTCTTTCCGTTGCTTAGTGTGGTGCGTATTATGTTTACGCCTCTGCCGGCCTTGCTCACCTTGCTTCCCGTTATGCTGAATATCTCTTCGCTGACAGGGCTGCCGTATTCGTCGGTCGTGGCTGCGTCTATGCCGGTGCCAGTTTCGGGTGTAACCTTCTGCATGAATATTGAGGTTGTGCCGTTGCGCTCCTCGTCCCAGCTTGTCAGGAAGTATTTTCCGTCTATCATGGCCGATGATTTCAGGTTGACTTTCTTTGTCGGAGTCTCTGTAAACTGAATTGTTTCGCAGGTCTTGTTGCCGCCGGCATCATATATGTCGAGCAGTGAGTTCACCGCCTTTGTTGCGCCGTCGAGTTTCTGATAGAACAGGGCAGCGTTGCCGTTGCCGGCGTCCTGCACGCTGTAGAACGAGTACATGTCGCCGTTCTGCATGGCGGCCACCTCTATGTTGCCTTCCGGCAGTGCCTGTCCGTCGGTGGTGTATCTTTTCATGTAGAGTCCCTGAGTGTTTGAGTTGTTTTTGTCAAACTGCTGGTATGCGCAAGCGAAGGTGTTGTCGCTGCTGATGTATGCCACGGCTGGCTGTGCTCCGCCATAGTTGCCGTCGTTGAGGATTATGCCTCCGGGCTTGCCGTCGAAAGCCGTTTTTCCGTTACTCCTGACATAGACAAACGCACTGTTGAAGTTTGCGTCCATGCATGTTATCAGTGCTCCGTTGTCGGGTCCGGGCACAATCTTTAGCACTTCCCATGGCTTAGGCGATGCAAGTCCGCCGTTGAACACCGTCTCGTCCTCTTCCGTAAGGCTTTCCCCGTTGCCGTCAATGAGCTTGGTCTTCAGCGAACTGCTCTCATATATATAGGTAAGAAGGGCGTTGTCGCCGTCGCTTTTTGTCACAAAGGGGTAGGGGGTGCTCTTGTAGGTAGTCTCCACGGCTGTCTTCTGCCATATAGAGTTGCCGTCCTTGTCGAGTCTTTCAATGGCTATGCAGTCTTTTTGTGCGTTGTCGTCGCGATACATGTAGGCGCATATACATCCGCCGTCGTCGAGCGCACATATGCTTAGTCCGACCTGTGTTGCAAAACCCTTGCCGCTGTTGAGCACGGTTCCGTCCCATAGCTGCCTGCCGTCTGGCGCATATTTATATATGGTGTATGTATTCAGCTTGCTGTCAGGAGCAGTTCTGAAGTCCTGCACGCCGACAAACGCCTGTCCGTCTTTGTCGAGAGCCAGATGCTGGTTGTAGGCTGACCACACTTTGTTGGCTTCCTGTGAGATGATTTTTCCGCCCCTCTCCATAACCTTGTTGCCGTCTTTATCTATTATTTGCAGGCGCATGCCCAGGGTTCCGTTCATGTTTGTGATGAAGAAGACATAGGTTACTCCGTCCTTGTTCGTGGCCACTTCGTTTTCGTCAAAGGCCAGTCCTGTCGGCGTAATCTGAGTGTTCTTGCCTAAGTCGGTTGTCCATTGGGCGCGTGTCATGCCCGCTATGAATATTATTACTGCAGTAAGGAGTATTATTCTTCTTTTCATGACAGATGGTTTTAAGGGTTATACATAATAAAGTTATCTAAAAACAAAAGTAATACTTGTTTCATATATAGTGGCTGACGTAGAGGTCTTTCGCAAATATACGCCTAATAATGTTTTTGTGCAATAGCCGGATGCTCCAAATGTTTGCTATTTCATGAAATAACAAAAGAAATGCTTTAAATTTGCCTGCGTATGCCCGGATTTTGATTATAATTCTTATATTTGCCGATACAAAAAGTCTCAGTTATGAATATTATCGCCGTCATTGCAGCTGCCTTGCTGCTGATTATTCCTTGTTCCGGTAGCCTTGCTGCCGGAAACAGCCGTGCTGCAGAGATTGCAGAGACGGCGCAGAAGGATTATTATTCAGGCGAATATTTTGATGCTCTCGAAGGATTCATAACCGGCCTGAAGGTTGCACGCGACGAGAAGGACAGTCTGTCGCTCATGATATGCACCGGATATATAAGCAACATATACAATTGCTTCAACGACTACAGCAGCAGTCTGGCTTATCTGCTTGAGGGATACGAGGTTGCCCGGATGTGCAACAATGAGAATATGAATGCCCGCTTCCTTTCAAACATTGTAAGTACGTGCTGCCGGTTGGGCGATGTTAAGAGCGCGGAGAAATATTATGCCCTTGAAGAGAAGGTCGCTATGAATGACCGGGACGAGAACGACTATTATCTCCTTTATAATAAGGCACGCATCATGCAGGCCGGAGGGAGATTCAATGAGGCCTTGCAGATGCATCACAGACTGTTGGACATGGCTAAGAGACGCGGCATGGCTGAGTTGTATTCACTTATTCAGTATAGCGAGATAGGCAATGTGCTTGTCAGGCTTGGCCGGTATTCAGAGGCACGCAAATATGGCGAGATGTGCATGAGCCTGTCGGGAAGACTTAGCGACGACGACCTAAAGATTAATGCGTATAATATTATGGCAGGAGCCTGCAAGGGACTTGGGCAGGCTGACCAATATGCCTTGTATCATTCTAAGGCGCTGGCTCTTACTGATTCTGTATTTAATCCTAAACGTTTCTATATGGTGCGCAACCGTCTTGACGTTTATCGCGACAGTGTGGCCGGCGAGCGTATAACGATGCTGAACGGTATAGTTACACGGCAGTCGGATGCGATGCTCCTGCTTATTCTTCTTGTTGTTGTTATGTTTGCTGTGTCTGGTGCGGTGTGGTATGCTTACCGCAGACAGGCAAAAACTAAGGGTGCTTTGCCTGAAAAGGCTGTTGCTTCCGACTGTGACATGCTTCCTGGTGATTGTATGCCAGTAGAGTCGGTGTTGTTGACTGTAGAGGCTGCTGCACCTGTACAACTATCAGAAACTGATTCTGCTGTTGAAGAGCAGTGCCTTATGAGTCGTGAGCAGGCCGAAGCTTTATATGAGAAAATAGAACAGGCATTTAATGATGTTGCAGTTATATCAGAACCCGAATTCAGTTTGGGCACCTTGTCGCAGTTGGTAGGCTCTAATATGAAATATGTGTCGTGGGTGATAAACAGTTTTTATGGTAAAAACTTTAAGACTATCCTTAATGAGTGTCGTGTGCGTGAGGCATGTATCAGACTGGGCGACACAGAGCGTTATGGCAACATCACTATTCAGGGAATATATGAAAGTCTGGGATACCGCAGTGCATCAAGTTTTAACCGGGCTTTCAGACAAGTTACCGGCATGTCGCCATCAGCCTTTCTTAAGCAGGCCCAGGTAGAAAAGGTGTAGCGGGGCAGAGGCAAATGCTGTTTTGTGCGACTTCATATTGCTGATGTTGTCTTTCTGTTGTGAGCGCGATGACCGGCAGTTGTGTTTTATTATATGTAGACGGACGTCGGGCGTTAGGTTAAAATGGCGTTGTCTGATTGTGATTTATTTAACGCTTAATGCACATTCCTGATCTTTAGCTAATGTCTTTTTCGTGTTGTGTTTGCAGTCTCCTTCCTTAATTGTTTATGCCGTTTATGAATGTGATTTTGGACCGGTGCTGGCTTTATGTATGCCATGTGGTATGTTGAAAATTTATGACTTTGTTGCGCAGAATATTTATTTTAATGTTTTTGTTACCAAAAATATATCTGTTATTGCTTGTTTTTCTGCCAAAAAGGTTTATCTTTGCATTACTTTCTATCAGGCTCCGTGATGAGCATAAGTAAGGCTGCATGCTTGTGGCTGCAATGCTTAGAATAACGTATGCCGGTATTCTAAAAAATTAATCCGGTTAAATAGGCGGCTGTAGATGCTGTCTTAAAATTCAGGCGGAAGATACTGACTGATGGCTACAGGTGATGAGCTGTATGCCGAGAAACAGAGATATGAAACTTTATACATTAATATAATAATACAAAGAAATGGAAAACAAAAATAACAATCAGGGTCAGTTTCAAGTAGATCTGCCCGCAGATGTATCACAGGGACAATACGCAAACTTTGCTATTATAACACACTCTAGTTCTGATTTTGTGCTCGACTTTGCCCGCATCCTTCCCGGTGTACCCAAGGCAACAGTTAAGTCACGTGTGATTCTTGCTCCTGAGCATGCAAAGCGTCTGCTTATGGCTCTTCAGGACAATATCGTAAGATATGAGAATGCTTTCGGTCAGATAAAGATTCCGCAGCAGGAAAAAGGCACTATTGCACCTTTCCACATTAATAAGGGTGAAGCCTAATTTTTCATCTCAGAAGAATTGATAAGTGTCTACAAGTGCATTTAAATAAGCATATTGTAGTTAATTTATTTTAATAAAGCCTATATTGTGCAAATTTTATGCCGATATAGGCTTTTTGGATTCTTTATAATTATGTAATTTAAAGAATTATTCTTACCTTTGCAGCCCAAATCGGTCTATGTTCTATTGGCCGTATTACAATAATAAGAAAATAACAAAACAAAATATATAACTAAAAATTTAACAACAATGCCTACAATTCAACAATTGGTAAGAAAAGGTAGAAAGGCGCTTGTTGACAAGAGCAAATCACCGGCTTTGGATTCATGTCCTCAGCGTCGTGGTGTTTGTGTTCGTGTTTACACAACAACCCCTAAGAAACCTAATTCGGCAATGCGTAAAGTTGCCCGTGTCCGTTTGACAAACCAGAAGGAAGTTAACTCTTACATACCGGGAGAGGGACACAACCTTCAGGAGCACTCTATCGTACTCGTACGTGGCGGTCGTGTAAAGGACCTTCCTGGTGTACGTTATCACATCGTTCGTGGTACTCTTGATACAGCTGGTGTAGCAAACCGTACACAGCGTCGTTCTAAGTATGGCGCAAAGCGTCCTAAGGCTAAGAAATAATCGTTAAAAGCCAGTTTTTAGGACATAATTGACATTTTATTAACGTTTTGCTGGAGAATTGTTATAAAGGTTGAGTAAGCAGTTCTGGTGAGAACGCTGAAGAACAAGAGAACAGCCCCATGCAGAATTAATTTCAAAACAAAGAAATGAGAAAAGCAAAACCAAAGAAGCGCGTGGTCCTTCCGGATCCCGTTTACAATGACCAGAAAGTCTCAAAATTCGTTAACCATCTGATGTATGATGGAAAGAAAAATACTTCTTATGAGATTTTCTACAAAGCATTAGACACAGTAAAAGAGAAAATGGCTAGCGAGGAAAAGTCTGCTCTTGAAATATGGAAGGCAGCCCTCGACAATATTACTCCTCAGGTTGAGGTTAAGAGCCGTCGTATCGGTGGTGCTACATTCCAGGTTCCTACAGAAATCCGTCCTGACCGTAAGGAGAGCATCTCTATGAAGAATATGATTAACTATGCACGCAAGCGCGGCGGTAAGACAATGGCCGACAAGCTCGCTGCTGAAATCATGGATGCTTATAACAATCAGGGTGGCGCATTCAAGCGTAAGGAAGATATGCACCGCATGGCTGAGGCTAACCGTGCATTCGCTCACTTCAGATTTTAATAATACAGACAGGTAAAAAGAATCATGGCAAAGCAAGATTTACATTTGACCCGTAATATCGGTATTATGGCTCACATCGATGCCGGTAAGACAACAACTTCTGAGCGTATCCTTTTCTATACAGGTAAAACTCATAAGATTGGTGAGGTTCACGATGGTGCTGCTACAATGGACTGGATGGCTCAGGAGCAGGAGCGTGGTATTACTATCACATCTGCTGCCACCACTTGCTACTGGCACTATGACAACAAGCAGTTCAAGATTAACCTGATTGACACTCCGGGACACGTTGACTTCACTGCTGAGGTTGAGCGTTCTCTGCGTGTTCTTGACGGAGCTGTTGCTACATATTGCGCTGTAGGCGGTGTACAGCCTCAGTCTGAAACTGTATGGCGTCAGGCTGACAAATATAATGTTCCCCGTCTCGGCTATGTAAACAAGATGGACCGTTCTGGTGCTGACTATTTTGACGTTCTGCGTCAGATGAAGGAAGTGCTTGGCGCTAATCCTGTTTCTCTCGTTGTTCCTATCGGAAGTGAGGAGACTTTCAAAGGTATCGTAGATCTTATCAAGATGAAGGCTATCCTTTGGCACGATGAGACTATGGGCGCTGAATTTGAGGTTGCTGAGATTCCTGCTGACCTTAAGGACGAAGCTGAAGAGTGGAGAGGAAAACTCCTTGAAAGCGCAGCTGAGTTCGATGAGTCTTTGATGGAAAAATACTTTGAGGATCCTAACTCAATAACAGAAGAGGAAATCATTGCTGCTATCCGTAAGGGTACTTTGGCTATGGAATGTACTCCTGTTATCTGTGGTTCTTCATTCAAGAATAAGGGTGTTCAGACCCTGCTCGACTATGTATGTGCATTCCTGCCTTCTCCTGTTGATACTCCTAACATCGTTGGTACAAACCCGACAACAGGTGAGGAAGAAGACCGTAAGCCGTCTGAGGATGCGCCTACTTCAGCTCTTGCGTTCAAGATTGCTACTGACCCGTATGTTGGCCGTCTCGTATTCTTCCGCGTTTACTCTGGTAAGGTTGAGGCTGGTTCTTATGTTTACAACACACGTTCAGGCAAGAAGGAGCGCGTAAGCCGTCTGTTCCAGATGAACTCAAACAAGCAGGTTCCTATGGACGCTATCGATGCCGGTGATATCGGTGCTGGTGTTGGTTTCAAGGATATCCGTACAGGTGATACTCTTTGCGATGAGGCACATCCTATCGTACTCGAGTCTATGACATTCCCTGATCCTGTTATTGGTATCGCTGTTGAGCCGAAGAGCCAGGCTGACGTTGATAAGCTCGGTATCGGTCTTGCTAAGCTTGCTGAGGAAGACCCGACCTTCACTGTTCATACAGACGAGCAGAGTGGTCAGACTGTTATCTCTGGTATGGGTGAGCTTCACCTCGACATCATCCTTGACCGTCTGAAGAGAGAGTTCAAGGTTGAATGTAATCAGGGTAAGCCTCAGGTTAACTACAAAGAGGCTATCACCAAGACTGTCAACCTGCGTGAGGTTTACAAGAAGCAGAGTGGTGGTCGCGGTAAGTTCGCTGATATCATCGTTAATGTTGGTCCGGTAGACGAGGATTACAAGCAGGGCGGTCTGCAGTTCATCAATGAAGTTAAGGGTGGTAACATTCCTAAGGAATTCATTCCTTCAGTACAGAAAGGTTTCGAGTCTGCAATGAAGAATGGTGTACTTGGCGGTTATCCTATGGACAGCCTGAAGGTTACTCTTATCGATGGTTCTTTCCACCCGGTAGACTCTGACCAGTTGTCATTCGAGGTTGCAGCTATCAACGCTTACAAGAACGCTTGCGTTAAGGCAGGTCCGGTTCTGATGGAGCCTATCATGAAGCTCGAGGTTGTAACACCTGAAGAGAACATGGGTGACGTTATCGGTGACTTGAACAAGCGTCGTGGTCAGGTTGAAGGTATGGATGAGACTCGTAGCGGTGCACGTATCATCAGAGCTATGGTTCCGCTGGCAGAGATGTTCGGTTATGTAACAGCTCTCCGTACAATCACTTCTGGTCGTGCTACAAGCTCAATGGAGTATGATCACCATGCACCTCTGTCAAGCACAATTGCTAAGGCTGTGCTTGAGGAAATAAAGGGACGTACAGATCTCGTATAATCACTAAGCTGATTAAAAATACAAAAGAGAATGAGGCGTCTTGTTAGCGAATGACTCTTAACAGGCGTACCTCTTCTCTTCTTTGAAATTAATATCAATATTAATAAGATAAAATAATGAGTCAGAAAATTAGAATTAAGCTGAAGTCTTATGACCACAAATTGGTAGACAAGTCAGCAGAGAAAATTGTAAAGGCTGTGAAGGCTACAGGCGCTATCGTAAGCGGTCCTATTCCATTGCCTACTCACAAGCGTATTTTCACAGTTAACCGAAGCACATTCGTAAACAAGAAATCACGTGAGCAGTTCCAGCTCAGCGATTACAAGCGTCTTATTGACATCTACAGCTCAACAGCTAAGACCGTTGACGCTCTGATGAAGCTCGAATTGCCCAGCGGTGTTGAAGTAGAAATCAAAGTATAGTTTAATTTTTTAATATCAATTGAAATGCCAGGATTAATAGGAAGAAAAATCGGAATGACATCCGTTTTCAGTGCCGACGGCAAGAATGTGCCGTGCACTGTTATCGAAGCTGGTCCTTGTGTTGTTACTCAGGTAAAGACAGTTGAAAAAGATGGTTACAAAGCTGTTCAGTTAGGCTTTGGTGAGGCTAAGGAAAAGAACACCTCTAAACCTCTTATGGGAACTTTCAAAAAGGCTGGTACAACACCTAAGAGACACTTGGCCGAGTTCAAGTTTGATGAGGAATATAACCTCGGAGACGTTATCACGGTTGAAATTTTCAACGACGCAAACTTTGTTGACGTTGTTGGTACATCAAAAGGTAAAGGTTTCCAGGGTGTAATGAAGCGTCACGGATTCGGTGGTGTAGGACAGAGCACACACGGTCAGGACGACCGCGCACGTAAGCCGGGATCTATCGGTGCTTGTTCTTATCCTGCTAAAGTGTTCAAAGGAATGCGCATGGCCGGACAGATGGGTGGTGACAGAGTTACAACTCAAAACCTCAAAGTGTTAAAAGTAATACCGGAGCATAACCTCATCTTGGTGAAGGGTAGTGTTGCTGGTTGCAAAGGTTCAACCGTTTTAATTGAGAAATAATGGAAATTAACGTATTAAATATCAAAGGTGAAAACACTGGAAGAAAGGTTACGTTAAACGAATCTATCTTCGGAATTGAACCCAACGACCACGTTCTTTATCTCGACGTTAAGCGCTATATGGCTGCACAGCGTCAGGGAACAGCTAAGGCTAAAGAAAGAAGTGAGCATGCAGGTTCAACCCGCAAGCTTGGCCGTCAGAAGGGTGGCGGTGGCGCTCGTCGCGGTGACATCAATTCTCCGGTGCTCGTAGGTGGTGGTCGCGTATTTGGTCCTAAGCCACGTGACTACAGCTTCAAACTGAACCTCAAAGTTAAGGCTTTGGCTCGTAAGAGCGCTCTGTCTTACAAGGCTCAGGAGAATGCAATAGTAGTAGTAGAAGATTTCAATTTTGACGCTCCGAAGACTAAAGATTTTGTAAATATTACTAAAAATCTTAAAGTTGACGGCAAGAAGTTGCTTTTGGTTTTGCCGGAAGTAAATAAAAACGTATATTTGTCAGCTCGTAATTTGCAGGGCACAGAAGTTATGCTCGCATCAACAATCAATTCTTACAAAGTTTTGAATGCTGATGTTCTTGTCATGACAGAAAATTCGTTGAAGACTATCGATGAAATCTTAAATAAATAAAGGAGAAAGATAATATGGCATTTATAATAAAACCATTGGTCACTGAGAAGATGACCAAGATTACAGACAAGCAGCCTAACCGCTACGGCTTCGTTGTTCGTCCAGAGGCTGACAAACTCCAAATTAAGAAAGAAGTCGAGAGTCTGTATAATGTTACAGTAGTTGACGTGAACACTGCCCGCTATGCCGGAAAGCGCTTGAGCCGCTATACAAAGGCCGGTTTGATTAAGGGACAGAAGAACGCGTTCAAAAAAGCAATCGTTACTCTTAAAGAAGGCGAAACAATTGATTTTTACAGCAATATTTAAATAAAAAATGGCAGTACGTAAATTTAAACCGGTAACTCCGGGTCAAAGACACAAAATTATTGGTACGTTCGAGGAAATTACTGCATCCGTACCAGAGAAGTCTCTCGTTTACGGTAAACGTTCTACCGGTGGTCGAAACAATACAGGTAAGATGACTGTACGCTATATGGGCGGCGGTCATAAGAGAAAATACCGTTTGATCGACTTCAAGCGTGAGAAAGATGGTGTTCCAGCTGTAGTTAAGACAATTGAATACGATCCGAACCGTTCGGCTCGTATCGCATTGTTGTATTATGCAGATGGTGAAAAACGTTACATTATTGCTCCTAACGGACTGCAGGTAGGTGCAACTCTGATGTCAGGAAAGGACGCAGCGCCTGAGATTGGTAATACGCTTCCTTTGGCTAACATCCCCGTAGGTACTGTAATTCACAACATTGAGTTACGTCCGGGTCAGGGTGCACTGCTCGTTCGCTCGGCTGGTAATTTTGCTCAGTTGACTTCTCGTGAAGGCAGTTATTGTGTTATTAAGCTCCCTTCAGGTGAGACTCGTAAAATTCTTAGCGCATGTAAGGCTACTATTGGTAGCGTAGGTAACTCAGACCACGCTCTTGAACAGTCTGGTAAGGCTGGACGTTCACGCTGGTTGGGTCGTCGTCCTCACAACCGTGGTGTTGTTATGAACCCGCATGATCACCCGATGGGTGGTGGTGAAGGACGTCAGTCTGGAGGCCATCCTCGTTCACGCAAGGGCTTGTATGCTAAGGGTCTCAAGACAAGAGCTCCGAAGAAGCTTTCTAACAAGTATATTATTGAAAGAGCTAATAAATAATCAAGTTAACTAGAGTAAATTATGAGTCGTTCATTAAAAAAAGGTCCATACATTAACGTATCGCTCGAGAAGAAAATTCTTGCCATGAACGAAAGCGGCAAGAAGAGTGTCGTTAAGACTTGGGCTAGAGCTTCAGTGATTTCTCCTGATTTCGTGGGTCACACTGTTGCAGTTCATAACGGAAACAAATTTATCCCTGTTTATATTACCGAGAATATGGTAGGTCACAAGCTTGGTGAGTTCTCACCTACACGTAGATTTGGTGGCCATGCCGGTAATAAGAAGTAAACAGGCTAACCATTGAAAATAAAATAATAAGATAATGGGAGCAAGAAAAAAAATAGCGGCTGAAAAAAGAAAAGAAGCCCTTAAAACAATGTATTTCGCAAAGCTCAGAGGCGTACCTTCTTCTCCGCGTAAAATGCGTTATGTCGTTGACATGATCCGCGGAATGGAAGTTAACCGTGCGCTCGGCGTTCTGAGGTTCTCTAAGAAAGCTGCTGCTGCAGATGTAGAGAAGTTACTTCGTTCTGCTATCGCTAACTGGGAAACAAAAAATGACCGCAAGGCTGAAGACGGTGAGCTTTATGTATCAAAAGTATTCGTTGACGAAGGCGTTACAATGAAGCGTATGAGACCGGCACCCCAGGGTCGTGGCTATAGAATCCGTAAGCGTAGCAACCATGTTACTCTGTTTGTTGATGCTAAAACTAATGACGAAAAATAATTAATAGAATGGGACAGAAAGTTAATCCAATAAGCAACCGTCTCGGTATTATCAGGGGTTGGGATTCAAATTGGTTCGGTGGAAAGAAATTTGGTGACAACCTCGTTGAGGATATGAAAATCCGTAAATACCTTAACGAGCGTCTTGCAAAAGCAAGTGTATCTCGCATTGTTATCGAGCGTACATTGAAACTTGTTACCATAACTATTTGCACTGCCCGTCCGGGTATCGTCATTGGTAAAGGCGGACAAGATGTTGACAAGTTGAAGGAAGAGTTGAAGAAACTCTACGATAAGGAGATTCAGATCAATATTTTCGAGGTAAAGAAGCCGGAGCTCGATGCGTCTATTGTAGCTAATAACATTGCACGCCAGGTTGAGGGTAAGATTGCTTATCGTCGTGCAATTAAGATGGCTGTAGCTAACACGATGCGTGCTGGAGCTGAGGGAATCAAAGTGCAGATTACAGGTCGTCTGAACGGTGCTGAAATGGCACGTAAGGAAATGTATAAAGAAGGTCGTACTCCTTTGCATACATTCCGTGCAGATATCGACTATTGTCAGGCAGAGGCCCTCACAAAGGTTGGTCTGTTAGGTATTAAGGTTTGGATTTGCCGTGGTGAGGTTTATGGTAAGCGTGACCTCTCTCCTAACTTTGCTCAGGAAAAGCAGAGCGGACGTTCAAACGGCAAGACAAGAGTTAATCGTAAGAGAAACAATAACCGTTAAAGAAACAAGCTATCATGTTACAGCCAAAAAGAGTAAAATATAGAAGACCTCAAGACGGCCGCGGCAGAAAAGGCAACGCCCACAGAGGTACACAACTGGCTTTCGGATCATTCGGCATCAAGACTCTTGAAGCAAAATGGTTGGATAGCCGCCAGATAGAGGCAGCGCGTGTTGCTGTCAATCGTTATATGCAGCGTGAGGGTCAGGTCTGGATCCGCATATTCCCGGATAAACCTATTACACGTAAGCCTGCTGACGTACGTATGGGTAAAGGTAAGGGAGATCCCGCAGGATGGGTTGCTCCTGTTACTCCGGGACGTATCCTCTTTGAAGTTGAAGGTGTTTCTTTTGATGTTGCTAAGGAAGCATTGCGCCTTGCAGCACAGAAATTGCCTGTAAAGACAAAATTTGTTGTTAGACGTGATTACGATAAAAATGCTTAATTATGAAGATTAAAGAAGTCAGAGAACTCGAAACCAAAGACTTGGCAGAGAGATTAGAGGCCGAGATTGCTAAATATAACCAAATGAAGTTGAATCATGCAATCACACCGCTGGAGAATCCATCTCAAATTAAGGCTACTCGTCGTGATATAGCACGTATGAAAACAGAACTTCATCAGAGAGAACTTAATAAATAACAATGGTCCAGATGGAAACAAGAAATTTAAGAAAAACAAGAACGGGTGTCGTTATCAGCAACAAGATGGATAAAACCATTGTTATTGCGTCTAAGTTCAAGGAGATGCACCCGATATATGGTAAGTTTGTTCAGAAGACAAAGAAATACCATGCACATGATGAGAATAATGAGGCAAATGTAGGTGATACAGTGCTCATTATGGAGACACGTCCTTTGAGTAAGACAAAGAGATGGAGATTAGTTCAAATAATTGAAAAAGCTAAGTAATTATGATACAAGCAGAATCAAGACTTACTGTATGTGATAACAGCGGAGCTCGTGAGGCCCTTTGCATCCGTGTTTTGGGTGGAACACGCCGCCGTTATGCAAGTGTTGGTGACGTTATTGTCGTTGCTGTCAAGAACGTTATCCCGTCAAGTGATATGAAAAAGGGTGCAGTATCAAAGGCTTTGGTTGTTCGCACAAAGAAAGAAATACGTCGTGCTGACGGCTCATATATCCGTTTCGACGACAATGCTTGTGTTTTGCTGAACAATGCTGGTGAACTTCGTGGCAGCCGTATCTTCGGCCCTGTAGCTCGCGAACTCCGTGCAGTTAATATGAAAGTCGTTTCTTTGGCACCTGAGGTTCTTTAACATAAAAAGGAAAAAGTAATGAATAAGTTACATATAAAGAAAAACGATACAGTTATTGTCTTGGCCGGTGAGGACAAAGGCAAGACTGGCAAGGTGCTTAAAGTTTTAGTTGAAAAACAGCGTGCCATTGTTGAGGGTATCAACATCGTGTCTAAGAGCACAAAACCGAGTGCTAAGAATCCTCAGGGAGGAATCGTTAAGCAGGAGGCTCCGATACATATCTCAAATCTGAGTCTGATTGACCCCAAGAGCGGCAAGGCTACACGTATTTCAATTAAGAAGACAGAAGACGGTAAGAAGATCCGTATTGCTAAAAAATCAGGGGAGGAAATCAAATAATGAATACAGCTGAATTAAAGAAGGTATATGCAGAGAGCATCGCTCCTGCACTGCAGAAACAGTTTAACTATTCTTCTAAGATGCAGATTCCTGTCCTGAAGAAGATTGTAGTTAACCAGGGACTTGGAGATGCAACTCAGGATAGAAAGATCATCGAGGTTGCAATCAACGAGATTTCTACAATTACGGGTCAGAAAGCAGTTGCTACATATTCAAAGAAGGATATCGCAAACTTCAAACTCCGTAAGAAGATGCCTATCGGCGTTATGGTAACTCTTCGTCGCGAGCGTATGTATGAATTCCTTGAGAGACTCATACGTATTGCATTGCCACGTATCCGTGACTTCAAGGGTATTGAGAGCAAATTCGACGGTCGCGGAAACTATACACTTGGTATTCAGGAGCAGATTATCTTCCCTGAAATCAACATCGATTCAATCGATCGTATTCAGGGTATGAACATCACCTTCGTAACAACTGCCAAGACAGACGAGGAAGGTTATGCTCTTCTCAAAGCATTTGGTCTACCTTTCAAAAACGCTAAAAACGATTAATAGATATGGCAAAAGAATCAATGAAAGCCCGCGAGGTTAAACGTGCTAAACTCGTTGCCCGTTATGCTGAAAAACGTGCGGCTTTGAAAAAAATTATAGCTACAACAGACGATCCTGCAGAGGCTTATGAGGCTGCAAGAAAATTGCAGAGCATTCCCCGCAATGCTAATCCTATCCGTCTGCACAACCGTTGCAAGATTACAGGTCGTCCAAAGGGTTACATCCGTCAGTTTGGCCTTTCTCGTATTCAGTTCCGTGAGATGGCTTCTGCCGGTCTTATCCCTGGAGTAAAGAAGGCAAGCTGGTAATTTAGGAGATTTAGTTTTTTTATTTAATATTGTCGGGGCAGTCCCGATTAATTAAACAATTATTTTATGACAGATCCAATAGCAGATTATCTGACGAGGTTGAGAAACGCAATCATGGCTCATCACCGTGTTGTTGAAGTACCAGCTTCAAACTTGAAGAAAGAGATTACAAAGATCCTCTTCGAGAAAGGTTACATCCTTAACTACAAGTTCATTGAGGATGGACCTCAGGGTACAATTAAGGTTGCATTGAAGTATGACCCTGCAACCAAGACAAACGCAATCAAGTGTTTGAAGAGAGTGTCTACTCCAGGTTTGCGTAAGTATACTGGATACAAGGACATGCCGAGAGTTATTAACGGATTAGGTATTGCTATTTTATCTACATCCAAAGGTGTAATGACAAACAAAGAGGCTGCTGACCTTAAGATCGGTGGTGAGGTTCTTTGCTACGTTTATTAATGGAGGAAATTAGATTATGTCAAGAATTGGAAAATTGCCTATCAGCATTCCTTCAGGCGTTACAGTAACTCTCAACAATGGCGTAGTTAATGTAAAAGGTCCCAAGGGAGAACTTTCTCAGAAGGTAGACTCTTCTATCAAAGTTAAGATTGAAGATAATCATGTAATATTTGAAATTGATGAGAATAGTCCTGTAAACTACAAGCAGAAGCAGGCATTCCATGGCCTTTATCGTGCTTTGGTCAACAACATGGTTGTTGGCGTAAGCGAGGGCTATAAGAAGGAGCTTGAGCTTGTCGGTGTGGGCTATCGTGTTTCTAATCAGGGAAACATCATCGAATTCGCTTTAGGATATACACACCCGATTTTCATCCAGTTGCCTAAGGAAGTTAAGGTTGAGACAAAGTCTGAAAGAAATCAGAACCCTGTTATTATTTTGGAATCTTGCGATAAGGAATTGCTCGGACTTATTTGCGCCAAGATACGTTCGTTCCGTATGCCTGAGCCTTACAAAGGAAAAGGTATATTGTTCAAAGGCGAAGTCATCCGCAGAAAGTCTGGTAAGACTGCTGCTGCTAAGTAACTTTAATATTTTACGATCATGACAACAAAGAAAATAGAAAGACGAATAAAGATAAAGTTCAGAATTCGCAAAAGTGTAAACGGAACAGCTGAACGTCCTCGTATGAGTGTATTCCGCAGCAACAAGCAGATATATGTTCAGATTATCAATGATGTAACAGGTACAACTCTTGTTTCTGCTTCTTCACTTGGCCTTGAGACAATGCCAAAGTGCGAGCAGGCAGCCAAAGTTGGTGAACTGATAGCAAAGAAGGCTGTAGAGGCTGGAATCTCTAAGGTTGTTTTCGACCGTAACGGATACCTCTACCATGGACGTGTTAAGGAACTTGCTGATGCAGCTCGTAAAGGTGGACTTAATTTTTAATCGATTATGGCAATGAACAAAGTTAAAATAAATAGTGACGTTGAATTAAAAGACAGATTGGTTGCTATTAACCGTGTTACTAAGGTAACAAAAGGTGGTCGTACCTTCACATTTGCTGCTATTGTTGTAGTTGGTGACGGCAACGGAGTAATCGGTTGGGGTCTTGGAAAGGCAGGAGAAGTTACCGCTGCAATTTCTAAAGGTGTTGAGTCTGCAAAGAAGAATCTTGTTAAGGTTCCTGTACTTAAGGGTACAATACCTCATGAGATTGAGGCAACATTCGGTGGAGCTCAGGTTTTCTTGAAGCCTGCAGCAGCCGGTACTGGTCTTGTAGCCGGTGGTGCTATGCGTGCTGTGCTTGAGAGTGTTGGTGTTAAGGATGTCCTTGCTAAGTCAAAGGGCTCTTCTAACCCTCACAACCTTGTTAAGGCTACTATCGTGGCTCTGACACAGTTGCGCGATGCTTATACCATTGCCAAGACACGTGGAATCAGTTTGGAAAAAGTATTTAGAGGATAGGAGATAATAATATGGCAACAATAAAGATCAAGCAGATTAAAAGTAAAATTGGTGCTCCGCTAGACCAGAAACGTACACTTGCGGCTCTTGGTTTACGTAAAATATCTCAGGTCGTAGAGCGTGAAGATAGTCCTACCCTTCGCGGTATGATAAGGAAGGTTCACCATCTGGTAACCGTTATTGAATAATAACTCACATTAAAAAAGAAACGATTATGAAACTAAATAATTTGAAACCAGCTGCAGGTTCTACTCATTCACGCCGCCGTATCGGCCGTGGACCAGGTTCTGGCCTTGGTGGAACGTCTACACGTGGTCACAAGGGTGCTAAGGCACGTTCTGGTTATAAGAGAAAGATTGGATTCGAAGGTGGTCAGATGCCTTTGCAGCGTCGTATACCGAAGGCTGGATTCAAGAATATTAACCATAAGGAGTATTTTGCTGTAAACCTTTCTACGCTTCAGGAGATTGCTGAGGCAAAGAATCTTACAAAGATCGGCATTCAGGAACTGAAGGCTGCTGGTCTTACCAATGGTAAAGAGTTGGTTAAGATTCTCGGAAATGGTGAATTGAAAGCAAAATTGGAAGTGGAAGCTCATGCTTTCTCTAAGACTGCTGAAGAGGCTATCAAGGCAGTTGGTGGTAACACAACAATAATCTAAGTAAATGAAAAAGTTTATTGAGACACTGAAGAACTGTTGGAAGATTGAGGATTTGCGTCAGCGAATCCTCATCACCATAGCATTTGTTGCAATTTATCGTTTTGGATCATTTGTTGTTTTGCCAGGAATTGATCCATCAATGTTGCAGAAATTGCAGTCGCAGACAAGTGGCGGTCTTATGTCGCTGCTTGACATGTTCTCCGGTGGTGCTTTCTCCAATGCTTCTATCTTTGCATTGGGAATAATGCCTTACATCTCAGCTTCTATCGTAATGCAGCTGCTTGCAGTTGTAGTGCCGTATTTCCAGAAGATGCAGCGTGAGGGCGAGAGTGGACGTAAGAAGATCAATTGGTATACACGTGTGCTTACCGTTGCAATTCTTTTGTTCCAGGCTCCTTCTTACTTGATGAACCTGAAGATTCAGGCCTATGGTGCTTTGTCATCAGGCATTGACTGGTCAGTGTTCATGATACCCGCAACAATTATTCTTGCTGCAGGTAGTATGTTCGTTTTATGGCTCGGTGAGCGTATTACGGATAAAGGCATTGGAAATGGTATCTCATTGATCATTATGATAGGAATCATCGCCCGTCTGCCGCAGGCATTTATACAGGAGGTCAGCTCTCGCTTTACGGCAATCACTGGCGGTGGTCTCGTTATGTTTATTGTTGAGATACTTATACTTTATGCTGTCGTTTGTGCATCTTTGCTCTTGGTTCAGGGCACTCGCAAAATACCAGTACAGTATGCTAAGCGTATTGTCGGTAACAAGCAGTACGGTGGTGCACGCCAGTATGTTCCGTTGAAGCTCTTCGCTGCTAACGTTATGCCTATCATCTTTGCTCAGGCATTGATGTTCATTCCGTTGGCAATCGTTCAGTATTCAACAGACCAGAGCGGTTACATTATCCGTTCTTTGATGGATCACAGAAGCTTGTTGTATAATATTGTGTTTGCAGCACTTATAATTGCTTTCACATATTTTTATACAGCATTGACTCTGAACGCGACACAGATGGCTGAAGACATGAAGCGTAATAATGGCTTTATACCCGGCATCAAGCCAGGTAAAGACACCGCTGATTATATCGATACAGTTATGTCTCGTATAACATTCCCCGGTTCACTCTTTATTGCGTTTATCGCTGTAATGCCTGCTCTTGCTGGATTGCTGAATGTTCAGGATGCTTTCTCTCAGTTCTTTGGTGGAACATCTCTCCTCATTCTCGTAGGTGTTGTTATAGACACACTCCAGCAGATCGAAAGTCATTTGATGATGAGACATTACGATGGCTTGCTCAATTCAGGTCGAATTAGAGGCCGTAATGGCGGCGTTTCTGCATATTAGAGTATTTCTTACTGAATGAAGATATTTCTCAAGACAGAAGATGAAATAGAACTGATGCGAAAAGCCAACCAGTTAGTTGGAAACACTTTGGGCGAGATAGCAAAGCATATCAAGCCCGGTGTTACAACTTTACAGTTGGATAAAATAGCAGAAAGTTACATCAGGGACAATGGGGCAATACCAACCTTCAAAAATTACCCTAACCCTTTTGGTCAACCTTTTCCGGCAAGCATCTGTACTTCTGTAAATGATGTAGTTGTTCACGGAATACCAGACAACAAGACTGTGCTTCGTGACGGCGATATAATATCTGTTGACTGTGGTGCTCTTTTAAACGGTTTTAATGGTGATTCTTGTTATACTTTTTGTGTAGGTGAAGTTTCGGCTGAAGTGAAGCAGTTGCTTCTGACTACCAAGGAGGCTCTTTATTTGGGTATCGAGAATGCCGTTGCCGGAAAACATATTGGTGATATCGGTCATGCCGTGCAGGCTCATTGCGAATCGCGAGGATATGGAGTTGTCAGAGAACTGACAGGACATGGTATAGGACGCGAGATGCACGAAGATCCATCTGTACCAAACTATGGCACTAGTGGTTCGGGAGTATTGCTTAAAGCAGGCATGTGTATTGCGATAGAACCGATGATAACGATGGGCGACAGATCCCTTTGCATGATGCCCGACCGTTGGACGATAAAGACATGTGACGGGAAACCTGCTGCACATTTTGAACATACAGTAGCGATATATCGGGGTAAGGCAGAAATTTTATCTTCTTTTGAGGAAGTTGAACGATTAGAAAGAAATTAATTTTAAATATGGCAAAACAAGACGCAATAGAGCAGGACGGAACAATCGTAGAGGCATTGTCAAATGCAATGTTCCGTGTAGAGTTGGAGAATGGCTGTCCTATAACGGCTCACATTTCGGGTAAGATGAGAATGCATTATATTAAGATTCTTCCCGGAGATAAAGTAAAAGTTGAGATGAGTCCTTATGATTTGACAAAGGGCAGAATCGTATTCAGATACAAATAATTTTATAGAGATATATGAAGACAAGAGCATCATTAAAGAAACGTACTCCCGATTGCAAAATCGTTCGTCGTAAGGGTCGTCTGTACGTTATTAACAAGAAAAACCCTAAGTACAAATTACGTCAGGGCTAAAACATTAAATTTTTTAATTAATTAACAAAAATGGCAATAAGAATTGTTGGAGTAGATTTGCCCCAGAATAAGCGTGGCGAAATCGCATTGACTTATATTTATGGTATAGGTCGAAGTAGTTCAGCAAAGATATTGGATAAAGCAGGCGTAAGCCGTGACCTGAAGGTCTGCGATTGGACAGACGATCAGGCAGCTAAGATCCGTGAAATAATCGGCGCTGAATTCAAAGTAGAAGGTGATCTCCGTTCAGAGATCCAAATGAATATCAAGCGACTGATGGATATTGGTTGCTATCGTGGAATTCGTCATCGTAACGGTCTTCCGGTTCGCGGTCAGAGTACAAAGAATAATGCTCGTACCCGTAAAGGTAAGAAGAAGACTGTTGCTAATAAGAAAAAGGCTACTAAATAATAATTAGTTATGGCAAAGAAAACAGCAACATCTAGAAAAAGAAATGTAAAGGTTGACGCTATGGGCCAGCTTCACGTTCATAGCTCTTTCAACAATATCATTGTATCTTTGGCTAACAGCGAGGGCCAGATTATTTCATGGTCTTCAGCCGGAAAGATGGGTTTCCGCGGCTCAAAGAAGAATACTCCTTATGCAGCTCAGATGGCTGCCGAGGATTGTGCAAAAGTAGCTTATGACCTTGGTCTCCGTAAGGTGAAGGCATATGTTAAGGGTCCGGGTAACGGCCGTGAGTCAGCTATCCGTGCCGTACACGGTGCCGGAATCGAAGTTACAGAGATTATCGACGTAACACCGTTACCCCACAACGGTTGCCGTCCTCCAAAGAGAAGAAGAGTTTAATCAAGTACACAAATCCGCCATCCTGCGTTGTGCAGGATGGCACAATAAAACAAAGTATTTTAAATTATTATGGCTAGATATACAGGTCCGAAATCAAAAATTGCGCGTCGTTTTGGTGAACCCATTTTCGGCGCTGACAAAGTTTTGTCTAGGAGAAACTTCCCTCCTGGACAGCATGGCAATAATCGTCGCAGAAAGATGTCTGAGTATGGTGTCATGTTGGCAGAGAAGCAGAAAGCTAAATACACTTATGGTGTGCTTGAGCGTCAGTTCCGTAATCTGTTCGAGAAGGCAGCAAAGGCAGACGGTATTACCGGTGAGGTATTGCTCCAGAGCCTTGAGTGCCGTCTTGACAACGTAGTGTTCCGCCTTGGAATTGCTCCTACACGTGCTGCAGCTCGTCAGCTGGTTAGTCATAAGCATATTGTTGTTGACGGTAAGGTAGTTAACATTCCTTCATATTCAGTTGCTCCCGGTCAGGTAGTAGGTGTTCGTGAGAAGGCTAAGTCTCTTGAGGTTATTGAAGCAGCTTTGGCTGGTTTCAATCACAGCAAGTATCCTTGGTTGGAGTGGGATGAAAACACAAAGAGCGGCAAGCTTCTGCACAAGCCGGAGCGTGCTGACATACCGGAGAACATTAAGGAACAGTTAATCGTTGAGTTGTACTCTAAATAAATCATTAAATTAATGGCGATATTAGCATTTCAAAAACCTGATAAAGTTGTAATGTTGGAGGCGACAGACAAATTCGGCAAGTTCGAATTTCGTCCTTTGGAGCCAGGCTTTGGCGTTACCATCGGTAACTCATTGCGCCGCATTCTTCTTTCATCGCTTGAGGGTTATGCTATCAACACAATCCGTATTTCGGGTGTTGAGCATGAGTTTTCCTCTGTACCTGGCGTAAAGGAGGATGTTACCAACATTATCTTGAATTTGAAACAAGTAAGATTCAAGCAAGTAGTAGAAGAATTCGAGAACGAAAAAGTTAGTGTCACCGTAGAGAATTCAACAGAGTTCAAAGCAGGTGATATAGGTAAGTATCTGACTGGATTTGAAGTGTTAAACCCTGATTTGGTGATTTGTCATTTAGATGCCAAAGCTTCAATGCAGATTGATCTCACTATAAACAAAGGACGCGGATACGTTCCTGCTGACGAGAACCGTGAGTTCTGCACTGACGTCAACGTTATTCCAATCGATTCTATTTACACTCCGATCCGTAACGTGAAATATTCAGTTGAGCCGTATCGTGTTGAACAGAAGACCGACTACGACAAGCTGGTTATTGAAGTTACGACGGACGGTTCCATTCACCCGAAGGACGCTCTTAAGGAGGCTGCCAAGATTCTTATTTACCACTTCATGCTGTTCTCTGACGAGAAGATTACTCTTGAGAACAATGATGTTGACGGTAATCAGGAATTCGACGAAGAGATACTCCACATGCGCCAGCTGCTCAAGACAAAGCTCATAGACATGAATCTTTCTGTTCGTGCGCTTAACTGTCTTAAGGCTGCTGATGTTGAGACTCTTGGCGATTTGGTTCAGTACAACAAGACCGACCTCCTCAAGTTCCGCAACTTCGGTAAGAAATCGCTTTCAGAGCTTGATGATTTGCTCGAGAGTCTGAATCTGTCGTTTGGTACCGATATTTCTAAGTACAAATTAGATAAAGAGTAACCGTGCATAATCCGGCGCATGGCTGATACCTGCGCCGGGCATGCCGATTTATCGCAAAAGAAAAACAAAAATGAGACATAATAAGAAATTCAACCATCTGAGTCGTACTGCATCTCACCGTAAGGCTATGCTTGCTAACATGGCTGTATCGCTGATAATGCACAAAAGAATCACTACGACTCTCGCTAAGGCTAAGGCCTTGAAAAAATATGTAGAACCTCTGATAACACGTTCTAAGAATGACACAACAACATCTCGCCGTGTAGTTTTCCGCTATCTGCAGAACAAGTATGCCGTTACAGAGCTGTTCAAAGAGATTTCTACTAAGGTGGCTGACCGTCCGGGCGGATACACCAGAATCATAAAGCTGGGCTTCCGTCAAGGTGACGCTGCTGAAATGTGCTTCATAGAGCTCGTTGATTATGATGAGAACATGGCTAAGGCTCCCAAGGCTGCCAAGAAGACTCGTCGTAGCCGCCGCTCTAAGGCTGCTGAAGCTGCTGAAACTCCTGCAACTGAGACTGCAGCAGAGGAAACAGCTACAGAAGAAGCTAAGGCAGAATAATAACGTCGAATATATCTCTACAATAGCGCTTTTTCCCGTGAGGGAAAAGGCGCTTTTTTTATATCATTATTTTCTCAATAATGAAGAGGCTATGCCGGACCAATGGCGCGTGTGCAATATTATATCAGTTAGGCGCACTTTCTTATATTTCCAGATGAATCAGAAAAGCAAGAGGCAGGTCCAAAATTTTATTTTGACCAACATGCCAATAATTTAATTTTTGCCCCGTGCAGTTATTGCTGGATTTGCAAAAGCTGTATGTTTATTTTCCAATTATTGAGTCAACAACAATAACAGTTATAGGTTAAGCCAAAGTCAACTTTAATCAGGTAAAAGACTGTTAGAAGTCAACCAAAATCAGAAAAGGTAACTAATATAATGAAATAAAAAGTTTTATTAAAAACTTGTCACTCGTCACATTCTTGTCTAAAGCCTTGTGCAACAATATTTTATGGCGTGATGAGTTGTAGGGTGAACTCATCACGCCGGTATGCCGCTGTGCCGTTGTGATGTTTCCTTAATACAACTCGTCACGCCATAATGTGTTGATATTCTGTGAGTTAGGTGCAGATGTGATGAGTGACGAGTTTTTTATAAAACAATTTTTATTTTCCTTACGCTTGTCTTCAGTATAAATTGTGCCCTTTCAGCTTGTGAAAAGCCATATTTTATAGGGTAAAAGCATACCTATTGTGTTGCCGTTCAGCACCTTTTGCATCGTGGATGTTCGCAGGTGATTATGCTTTTAGCGCTTTCATGGCAGACAGCAGATTGTCTTATATTGCATGGTTAAATGTTTATCGCGTACAAGACAGACTGTGACTCTATTCAACAGGTATACAGATGCCTTCATCGGCTTATTTGTTCTTGTGGTATTCTTGTCGTCATTCTTTTTCTGACATAGTCTGCTATGACTTAAAATGGCAAACGATAGTCTGCTCAATATAAAATGATAATCCGGCAGAATCATGGTGAGCGATTATGATAAAATCGCGCAAAGTGTAAAAACGGAAACTCAGATTAATCAGAGTTGGAATATTTTTCGTATCTTTATAGCCGTAAACTTATGGTGATGACTGTATACCAACGAGTGAATGAAGAGAAACCTTTTATGACCTTAAACGTTTTTTACAGAGATTAAATACAGGCGAATATGATCTACGATGAAATACCCGCAAAGGTTATCCGTATATTCCGCAGCTTGCAGGCCTGTTGCATTTGCATAATATCATGTAGCTGTTATGTGACAGCGATGCACCTTGGCCGTCTATATGTCTGCCTGGCGTGTACGCCTTGAAATGGATTTGCATCAATTTAGGTAAAAACATAAATCTATACGAAAATGAAGAAGACGATATTTATTCTTGTTATTGCGTTCTTTGCACATCTGTCAGTGATGTCGCAGAATGATGGAAGCCCTCCGCAGTTATCAACAAATAAAGCCGATCATGGCGTGTGGTTCAGCATAGAGTTAGGC
>NZ_HF986820.1:45567-46777 GCF_000431195.1 Prevotella sp. CAG:255
GTTCAGCATAGAGTTAGGCTTAAACATGTCGAAGCTTACGGGTGATATCACAAACGAGAAATATTCTTTGCAATATAATGCCGGAGCCTATGTACACATCCCGATAATAAGGAGCCTTTATGTAAAGACCGGACTGCAATATACAGCCAAGGGTGTAAAAGGAAAGGGTAGGGAGAACAACAGAATAGACGCAAACTATATAGAGCTGCCTTTGTTGCTCTCTTACAGATATGACTTTAACCGCAATACCCAGTTGCAGGTAAACGTAGGTCCATACTTTGCATATGGCATATCTGGCGAAATAATGGATGATCTTGATACATTCGGAGACAACGGAGTGCTTGAGCGTTATGACACCGGCTTGCATATGGGAGTAGGTCTTATTGCCGCCAAGAACGCTTATGTAGGTTTCGGCTATGAAATTGGCCTGAAAAACATCAACAAGACAGAAGATGATATCAGCCTGAAGAACAGTAACTTTTTTGTGAATCTAGGATATGTTTTTTAGTGTGTCTGTGTCGGACATGAGCATCATTGCTTGAGATGCCTTGGCGTTCGGACAGATACATTATATCTCAGACGGGCTGATAAATTATTCTGATGAAGCAAGGAATGTGTTGTATTGAGCGCTGAGTCTAATGGGCAGAATTGGGCTTGTGTACAAATACGCACCTTGCTTCAGCAATTAGTCAGACTTCTTGTTTTTCAATCTGTATTCAGTAGGCGATATGCTCACCTGCCTTTTGAAGAATTTGCAGAATGCCGCCTGATCCGAGAAACCTAGTTTTTCGGATATAAGTCCTATGGTCATTCTGTCGTCGTCGAGCAGCGCCATTGCCTCGTGTGTTATCTCGTCGCAGATAACCGTATGAGGCGTCCTGCCCATTGTGTTCTTTATTATTCTTGTAAGATGCTTTGCCGACATGTTCAGGGCCTGGGCGTAAAAGTCTATGTTATGTTGCCTGGTGAAATATTTTGTCACGAGCTTGGTGAAGTCGAGCGCCACGGCCTCGCTGCGCCTGCAACCCTGCTGCATGTCGTCAATGGTTGTTTCGTTCGACATTATTGCGTTGCCCAGTTCCAGACACATGCTTTTATAGAACACGGCAGCCAGTTCGTTATGATAATAATGATTCTTTGCAGCAATGGCATCAGCCAGAAAACTTAGCTGTGTGTCCACTCGCGATATTGCTTCTTTTGTGAAAGAGTG
>NZ_HF986820.1:46796-48744 GCF_000431195.1 Prevotella sp. CAG:255
TTTGTGAAAGAGTGTATGGGTATGTCCTGTGTCTGCAGCAGTTTCTCAATAGGCACGGGCTTGAAGTTTTTCAGCGAGTTTCGTGCAAAGGTGTATGTAACCAGCATGCACCATGCCCTTGCATCTTTTTCACATTTCTCTATTCGTATGGTCACAGTGTCAAGGCTGTCTATGCACGAGCAACTTTCTATGTGGCATCTTTTTCCGTTAAGATTTATGTCAATACAGCCTTCGCTCACAACAATGAATACCCTGCTGCTGTCAATGTCGATACCTTCAAGTCGGTGAAACTCGTTCGGATTGACCAGCAATATCTGCTCCTTGATATAGCACGAAGGCGGAAACTTAGGCATTAGTTCGTGAATGTTCATACGGTAGTTTTTTATGTATTTGAGGCAGACTGCCGTGGCGCTTTTGTCATATTGCCTGTATTTGCGGGATCTGCCGATGAAGATGTGCTTGCAAATATACTTATTAAGTGTCCTTTTTAGACAATTTTTAGCGCAAAATAGACATAGCGTTTGCAAATTAGTCTTAACGATGTCTGTAATGAACAAATTCTTACTCCAAATTTACAAAAGAGCAAGCGTTTTGTCAGGATAATTTTGTGCCCGAAACATCAAAGAATAAAAAATGAGTATGAGATTAAGACATGTTTTTATTTTATGTTGCCTGTCTATTTTGTTCGGGTGTAACAACAAGTCCGGACAGCAGGCAGCCGGCGGCGACTATCCGATGATGACTCTGAAGGCCGAGGACAGAACCCTGTCGCTTAAATATTCAGCAGTAACCGAAGGCCGTCAGGATGTGGAGGTGCGTCCGCAGATTTCAGGAAAGATAACCCAGGTATGCGTAAAGGAAGGTGCCTATGTGCGCAAGGGCCAGGTGCTGTTCGTCATCGACCAGGTGCCGTACCGTGCGGCTGTAGCCAAGGCACGCGCGTCCGTGGCCACGGCAGAAGCCAATGAGGCAACTGCAAAGCAGACGCTTGCCGGCAAGCAGTCGTTGTATGCCGACAAGGTGATATCCGATTTTGAGTTGCGCACGGCTCAGAACAGCTATAAGAGTGCGGTGGCAGCCCTTAGTCAGGCCCGTGCCGAACTTACCGACGCGCTCAACAACCTGTCTTACACAGAGGTGAAAAGTCCCGTTGACGGCTATGCCGGCATGACGTCGTTTCGTGTAGGCGCGCTGGTTGACGCCTCTATGACGGAGCCGCTGATACACGTATCCGACAATTCGGTGATATATGCCTACTTCTCTCTGTCCGACAAGCAGGTGCTCTCGTTAACCTCACAGTATGGTTCACTTGACGAAGCCGTCAAGTCGTTTCCCGAGGTGTCGCTTGAGCTGAGCGACGGTTCGGTGTATGAGAAAAAAGGTAAGGTAGACGTGCTCAGCGGCATTGTCGACAAGACAACAGGAACCGTCAGCGTGCGTGCCGTGTTCGACAACAGCTCGCGCAGGATAATGAGCGGAAGCCAGGCCAATGTGGTGGTGCCTTACGAGTGTAAAGACTGTGTGGTGATACCGCAGGGAGCAACCTACGAGCTTCAGGACAAGGTGTTTGCCTATCGTGTAATCAATGGTCGTGCCGTGTCTACGCCCATTGAGGTGTTCGAGATAAACGACGGCAAGGAATATATCGTAAAGTCGGGCCTTCGCAAGGGCGACGTGATAGTGTCAGAGGGAGCCGGCCTGCTTAAAGATGGTACGGTGGTGGCGTCATCCGGAACAAAAAAGGAGAAATAGCCTATGAAACTGCAGAAGTTTATCGACCGTCCCATCCTGTCGATGGTGATATCCGTTGTGATACTTGTTGCCGGACTTATAGGTCTGTATGCCCTTTCCGTAGAGCAGTATCCCGACATAGCTCCGCCAACCATCCGCGTGTCTACCACTTACAGCGGAGCCAATGCCGAGGCTGTGCAGAAGAGCGGCATCGTGC
>NZ_HF986820.1:48754-81602 GCF_000431195.1 Prevotella sp. CAG:255
TGCAGAAGAGCGTCATCGTGCCCTTGGAGGAAGCCATCAACGGCGTGGAAAACATGACCTATATGACCTCAACGGCCAGCAACACCGGCAGCGCCGAGATCACAGTGTATTTCAAGCAGGGCACCGACCCCGACATGGCTGCCGTCAACGTGCAGAACAAGGTGTCTACGGCAACGTCGCTGCTTCCTGCCGAAGTGACAAAGGTGGGTGTTACCACGATGAAGAGGCAGAGCAGCATGCTTATGATATTCGGCCTTTACAGTCCTAAGGGCACCTACGACGAGACCTTTCTTACCAACTATCTAAACATTAACGTAAAGCCGCAGCTGCAGCGTATTTCAGGCGTGGGCGAGGTGAACGTCATGGGAGGCGACTATGCCATGCGCATATGGCTAAAGCCCGACGTCATGGCGCAGTATGAGCTTGAGCCGGCCGATGTAGAGGCTGCATTGTCGAGCCAGAACATTGAGGCGTCAATCGGATCAATAGGCGAAGACTCAAAGAATGTCTACCAGTATACGCTGAAGTATCGCGGACGCCTTGAAAAGGAAAAAGAATTTGAGAATATCGTAATCAAGGCGTTCGACGACGGCCGCGTGGTCAGGCTCAGCGACATAGCCAAGGTTGAGCTCGGCTCTCAGAGCTATACATACACCGGCTCTGTGAACGGTTCGCCCGGTACGACCTGCATGATAAACCAGACAGCAGGCACCAACGCCAACGAGATAATTACCAGTATAAACAAATATCTTGAAGAACTCAAGGAGACACTGCCCGAGGATGTCGAGGTGGTAGAGCTTATGAGCACCAAGAACTTCCTTGATGCCTCTATCAATGAGGTTATTAAGACGCTCATCGAGGCCATCATCCTTGTGGTGCTCGTAGTGTACGTGTTCTTGCAGAACCCGCGCTCAACGCTTATTCCAACCATAAGCATCTTCGTGTCGCTCATCGGAACGTTTGCGGCCCTTTATGTGGCAGGCTTCAGCATCAACCTGCTGACGCTCTTTGCCCTTGTGCTTGCCATCGGTACGATTGTCGACGATGCCATAATCGTGGTCGAGGCCGTGCAGACCCGCTTTGACGAAGGCTACCGCTCGCCATACAAGGCAGCCGTTGACGCCATGAACGGTATTTCATCAGCCATCGTAACTTCAACACTCGTGTTCATGGCGGTGTTTGTTCCGGTGTCGTTCATGGGCGGCACGTCGGGCATATTCTACACACAGTTCGGCGTAACAATGGCCGTTGCCGTTGGTATATCTGCCATCAACGCCCTTACGCTGTCGCCGGCCCTGTGTGCTCTTATACTGCGTCCGAACGAAGAAATAATAGAAGGCCGCAAGCCGGGCTTCTCCACGCGCTTCCGCATGGCGTTCGACTCGTCGTTCCGCCGCATCGTGCAGAAGTACAAGTCGGGTGTCAAGTTCTTTGTCAAGCGCAAGTGGGTGGCATGGGCGTCGCTTGGTTTTGTCGTTGTGCTCCTGTTCTATCTTATGTCTACCACAAAGACCGGTCTTGTGCCGTCTGAGGACACCGGGTCAATCTTCGTGAGTCTCGATGCACCGGCAGGAAGCACTCTCGCCGAAACTGCCGAGATTATGGGACAGGTGGAGAAAGAGCTGAAAGACATACCTCAGATAGAGAACTTCAACAAGGTTGCCGGCTTCGGCATGGGTTCGGGCAGTGGCTCGTCTCACGGTATGTTCATCGTCAAGCTGAAGCACTGGGACGAACGCAAGGGCGACGAAAGCAGTGTTGATGCCATAAGCAACGAGATCTACCGCCGCACGGCACACATCAAGAACGCAACCATATTCGTGTTCTCGCCGCCTATGATATCGGGCTACGGTACGGGTAACAGTTTTGAGCTTTACATACAAGACCGCAGCGGCAAGGGCATTGATGCCTTGAGTAAGGTAACCGACGATTTCCTGGCAGAGCTTAACAAGCGGCCGGAGATAAAGATGGCATACACGTCGTTCAGTTCCAAATTCCCGCAGTACAGGGTCGACATAGACGAAGCCCAGTGTCAGCGTGCCGGCATAACCACGCAGGATGTCATCAACACGCTGTCGGGATACTTCGGAAGCATATATGCCTCTAACTTCAACCGTTTCACCAAGCTCTACCGCGTCATCATCCAGGCTCCTTCCGACAGCCGCAACAGCATGCAGTCGCTCGACAACATATATGTAAAAACTACGGGAGGCATGGCTCCTGTCAGCCAGTTTGTCAAGCTCAGCAAGACCTATGGTTCCGAGTCGCTCACCAGGTTCAACCTCTTCTCTGCCATCAACGTGCAGGGCATGCCGGCCGACGGCTACAGTTCGGGCGACGTCATCAATGCCGTAACAGAGGTGGCTGCACGCACACTGCCCACGGGCTATGGCTACGAATATTCCGGCATGACGCGCGAGGAGGCACAGATGGCCGGTTCGCACGACACCGTTATCATCTATTGCATCTGCGTGCTCTTCATCTATCTTATATTGTGTGCACTTTACGAGAGCCTGTTTGTGCCTATGGCCGTCATCATGTCTGTGCCGTTCGGTCTGGCAGGAAGTTTCCTCTTTGCCCGCATGTGGGGACTCGAAAACAACATATATCTCCAAACAGGTCTCATCATGCTCATCGGACTGCTGTCTAAGACGGCCATCCTCGTTACCGAGTATGCCACAGAGCGCCGCAAGTCGGGCATGACGCTCACTCAGGCTGCCATGAGTGCTGCCGCCGTTCGTCTGCGCCCAATCCTTATGACAGCTCTTACGATGGTGTTCGGCATGCTTCCGCTTATGTTCGCCTCAGGCGTAGGTGCCAACGGCAACCGCTCGCTCGGTGTAGGCGTGGTCGGAGGAATGGTTATCGGCACGGTTGCGCTGCTGTTCGTAACGCCGGCCTTCTTCATCGTGTTCCAGTATGTTGAAGAGCGGGTGATGAGTAAACGTAAAAATGAAAGAAGTTTATGAAAAATATAAGTCTTGTTTTGTTTATTTTGAGCGGCGTGCTGATGAGCGGCTGCCGCATCTACAGCACCTATGAGCGTCCCGGCAACCTGCCGGTTGACAGCCTTTACCGCGACGTGTCGGCCGATTCTGTTGCCTCGGCCGACACCACCTCGCTGGGCGACATGCCGTGGCAGCAGTTCTTTCAGGATGAGCATCTGAGGGAACTTATCAGCTACGGACTGAGCAACAACACCGACATGCTTACCGCCCTGTTGCGTGTCGACCAGGCTGAGGCACAGCTCAAGGCCGCCAAGCTGGCCTTCCTGCCGTCGCTCACGTTGTCGCCTCAGGGCTCGCTGAGCTCTGTCGACGGCGGCAAGCCTGCAAAGACCTACGAACTGCCCATAGAGGCCAGTTGGGAAGTCGACCTGTTCGGCAGTCTCCGTAATGCAAAGAAGAGCAGTCAGGCCACTCTCCTTCAGCAGAAAGCATATCAGCAGGCTGTACGCTCTAAGCTCATTGCCATGATAGCAATAGACTATTATGCCCTGCTTTCCATTGACAGCCAGATAGAGATAAGCCTGTCTACCCTTAATGTGTGGCGCGAGCAGGTGCGCACTATTGAGGCCCTGCTGAAGGTAGGCGAAGAAAACGAAAACGCGCTGACACAGGCACGTGCAGGACTTTATGAACTCGAGGCGTCATACAACGACCTGCTGAGACAGCAGCGTGAGGCCGAAAATGCGTTGTGCACCCTGATTGGCACTACGTCGCGCCGCATAGAGAGGGGCACGCTCGACGGGCAGCGCATGCCCGACAGCCTGTCTGCTGGCTTGCCCCTGCGTCTGCTGTCAAGACGTCCTGACGTTGTGCAGGCCGAGATGACGCTTGCTACTGCATATTATTCCACCAATCAGGCCCGTTCGGCTTTCTATCCCAGCCTCACTCTTTCTGGCAGCGCAGGCTGGACCAATTCGGCCGGACAGATAGTGTCCGATCCCGGCAGCTGGATTCTCTCGGCTCTGGCTTCGCTCACGCAGCCTATATTCAACCGCGGCAAGCTGGTGTCAAACCTGCGTGTTGCCAAGGACGAGGAGCAGATAGCCTTGCTCAGCTATAAGCAGGCACTGCTTGATGCCGGTCAGGAGGTGAACAATTATCTCTATGCGGCAGAGTCGGCCCAGCGCAGTCTCGACAGTCACAGCAAGCAGTGTGCCGAGCTTGAGCGTACCGTAAAGACATCTGACGCCCTTTATCGCACGGGCAACGCCACATATATCGAACTTCTGTCGGCTCGTCAGGAGCTGCTCAATGCGCGCCTTAGCGTAGTGTCAGACATATATAGCCGCTGCGAAGCCATCGTAAATCTTTACAGCGCCCTTGGAGGAGGATGCGAATAAGTTTATTTATATCAATTTGTTTTCTTCATACCTAGGCCCAACCTTCATTTGACGAATAATACATGAACTCTATTGACTTAATGGTCTGGCTACCGGGTTTGGGCCAAGTCGGCATGGCGTTCTGGGGTATCAACCATGTGCCGTGCCGACGTTTTTCAGTTATTTAGCGAAACATTCTGATGCATCTTTTACATACTTGCTTTACCCTTAAAGTCAATTATTAGTTCAGTTCTGTTTAAATTTTATTGGGAGTAAAAAAAAGAAAATCCAAATGTCTTTTGAACACAATCAACAAGACATTTGGATTTTTCTGCTTTCTGCTGTCTTCATGCCGGTGCAGCATCGGGCAGTGTCATTTCCTATTCATATCTTTTGTGGAATTCGATGACGGCCTCTATACCCTTGCGGAATATGTCGAGCGGCATGTTCTCGTTGGGCGAGTGGATGGCGTTGCTCTCAAGTCCGAAGCCCATCAGTACCGTCTTTACGCCCAGTATGCGCTCAAAGTCGCTTATGATAGGTATGCTTCCGCCGCGGCGCACTGCCAATGGTTTCTTGCCGAAGGCCTTCTCAAAGCCCTTTTCGGCAGCCTTATATGCCGGCATGTCTATCGGGCACACGTAGCCCTCGCCGCCGTGCATGGGCGTAACCTTCACCTTTACGTAGTCGGGCGCAATGCTGTTGATGTAGTCTACAAACAGCTTTGATATCTTTTCGTGCTGCTGATGAGGCACAAGACGGCACGACACCTTGGCGTAAGCCTTCGACGGTAGCACTGTCTTGGCGCCTTCGCCTGTGTATCCGCCCCAGATGCCGCAGATGTCGAACGACGGGCGGCAGCTGTTGCGCTCCAGCGTAGAGTAGCCTTCTTCGCCTTTCAGTGCGTTTACGCCTATTGCCTCCATATATTTCTTTTCGTCAAACGGAATCTGATGTATCATGTCGCGTTCAGCCTGCGGCACTTCCTCCACGTCATCGTAGAAGTGGGGGATGGTTATGCGGCCGTCTTTGCCCACAATGGTGGCGAGCATTTCGCATAGAGTGTTTATCGGGTTGGCCACTGCTCCTCCGAAATGGCCCGAGTGAAGGTCGCGGTTAGGTCCTGTTACCTCAATCTCCCAATAAGCCAGACCGCGCAGTCCTGTTGTCAGCGACGGCAGGTCGGCACCAAGCATACTCGTGTCCGACACCAGTATAACGTCTGCCTTGAGCAGCTCTTTATGTTTGCTGATAAATGCATTGAGGCTCGGTGAGCCTATTTCCTCTTCGCCCTCGAATATAAACTTTACGTTGTGAGTAAGCAGTTTTTCCTTAACCATATATTCAAACGCCTTAGCCTGAATCATGGCCTGCCCCTTATCGTCGTCGGCACCGCGCGCCCATATATGTCCGTCTCTGATCACCGGCTCAAACGGTTCGCTCTTCCACAGTTCCAGCGGCTCAGCCGGCATTACGTCGTAGTGGGCATATATCAGCACTGTCTTTGCATCGTCGCTCACGTGCTTTTCTGCAAACACCAGCGGATTGCCGTCGCTCGGCATCACCTCGGCCCTGTCGGCACCAGCCTCTATCAGCAGTTGGCGCCAGCGTTCGGCGCATGCCAGCATGTCCTGTTTATGACTTTTCTGCGAGCTTATGCTCGGTATGCGTATAAGGCTGAACAGCTCGTCGAGAAATCTCGACTCGTTTTCTTCGATAAATTTCTTTATTTCCATATTCTGAATTTAAGATTAATCCGCCGTAAAGTTACATCTTTTTGCGCAAAGTCAGCGCGTTTGTGCCTAATAAATGTGTCGGTTATCTGTCTTTGGCACCTTGCTGCGGCGTTTATGTTTCGTGTAAAGTTGTGCGTGATGTTATGCCTTGCATACGGCCGTGGCCTGACGGCATTATTGCCGGTCATTTGTTTACCTGAAATTACTCTATGACTTACGGGTGAAAAGTGGCCCACTTTTGCATTAAAAGTGGCCGAGTTACGGGTCGTAAACCGGCCACTAACAGTTTGAAACTAAATGCGGTTGTATTGGTTAATGAAATGCTTTTAATCATAGTCATGCAGTCGTACTTGTAAGGAAAAGAGTGTGAAAAAGTTACGATTTTTAGCCTATTTTCAAGGATGCGGCTTTTTGGCAATCTCTCACGGCTCATTATTCTGCGCTTTTGCTTATTGTTGATGATTTCACTTACTGTGGATAACTCGGCTAAATGTGTATAATTATGTTATTTATGAAAATAAGTTTTGTGTGTTACGGCTAATTTCTGTAAATCTGTGATATGAATATACCTACCAGAAATCAAAAGAGTTAGAAGTATTGCCTCATTTCAGGGTAAAGCCCTGGCAACCGTTCAAATTGCCGTGGCCTGCATTGCTTTACTTGCCTGGGTAACTCTTACGGATGTAAAAGTACAAAAATATTCAGACTGAAAGAATATTGGGGATGATTCTTTCTGCTTGTTTTTTGTACCCCTCCTTATGCAGTTTTGGATTTGAAACAATTAACAAGCAAGGAAGCCACGGTAAAAGCGATTCCCGTCCAAACCACACCTGTCCACCCGTAATGCTGCCAAGACAGACCGGAAACGAATGTACCGGCAGAACCACCCAAAAAGTAAATGGTCATATAAACGGTATTGATACGATTGATGGCAGATGCGTCAAGGGCGACTACGCTGGTCTGATTCGACAAATGGATGCATTGCATACCGGCATCAATCAGCAAGATAGCAATTATTATCCACAAATAGCTGTCATTCCCCCAAAATGCCAGTATCCATGCTGCCAACACTACGCATCCTCCGGCAATAGAGAAGAACCTCGCACCGTATTTTTGGACGTAGCCGCTGATGAAAACCACCGTGGATGCACCTGCCAGTCCACACAAACCGAGTGCTCCGATAATGTCGTCGCTAGCAAAAAAAGGTTCCTGTTTCATCCGAAAAGCAAGGCAACTCCACAAAGCGAAGAACGAGCCATAAGCCAATGCCGCCCTCAGCGATGCGATACGTAAGTACGGGTATTGGGAGAGCAGGCGCAACAAAGATTTCATCAACCCTGCATAACTTTCTTGAGAACAGGTAGACAGCGTGGGTAGCATCTTGTGAATCATCAGGAAGCATCCGAGCATAAACAAGCAAGCCACAAAATAGACGGAACGCCATCCCCATACGTCAGCCAGAAAGCCACTGAATACCCGTGAACCAAGAATGCCTATGAGCAGGCAAGATTGTATAATCCCTACGTTGCGCACCTTGTGCGCAGGGAGTGAATAGTAAGATACTAACGGAATGAAAAATTGCGGCATAACCGAAGATGTGCCGGCAAGCAATGATGCGCCCCACACCCAATAGATGTTCGGGGCAAGGGCTATGGCAAGCAAGGCGCACGAAGATATGATATAATTGGTCAATATCAGCTTCTTTCGTGAGACCAAATCACCAAGCGGGATGACAAACACAAGTCCGGTCACATAGCCTATCTGTGTCAATGTCGCTACCATGCTAGCAGAAAAGTCGTTTACCGCGAAATCTTTTGCCATGCTACCCAACAAAGGCTGGTTGTAGTAGCAGTTGGCAACGGAAAGTCCGGTAGCAACTGCCATCAGAGCCAGCAGAGGTACCGGAATGCCTTGGTTCTCTCTTAATTCATACTTCATTTGTCGCCTCCTTTCAGTATGACACGACTTTCAATCCTATCAAGGATGCAATGAGCGTGAAGAGGAAGAAAAGCCGGATGGGAGTGGCAGGTTCCTTGAAAACGAATATCCCAATCAAAACCGTACCAATCGCTCCGATTCCCGTCCAAATGGCGTACGCAGTTCCCAAAGGCAAAGTCTGTACCGCTTTGGCAAGCAAAGCCATGCTCAGTACGGTAGAGGCAAGGAAACCGCTTCCCCACAAATAAAATTCAACTCCTGATGCCGCTCTCGTTTTCCCTAAACAGAATGTGAGGCTCACCTCAAACAATCCTGCCAATAATAAGATTATCCAATTCATACCTATGATTTATTAAATTCGGGCGCAAAAATAAACAAGTAATCCCTAACAACTTTTTGCATTTGGCAAAAACAGATTTTGCATTTGATAAAAAACAGCTGTTTATTCTCGTTTCCGTATGCTATTTTATAATTTTGCACACCGACAACAGAAATGAACTATGGATATAAAGGAAATCATCAACCAAAGATATGCCATGCCGGACACATCTTTGAACAGGTTGTGGCAATGCCTGACGGAAGTTTCATATCCCAAAGGATTCCGAGTATTGGAAAACGGCAAGGTGGAGAAAGACATATTTTTCATTAGACAAGGCATTGTACGTGCCTATACTTCGGTGGACGGGAAGGAAATTACTTTTTGGGTCGGCAAAGAGGGAGCAACCCTTGTTTCTATGAAAGGCTATGTAAATGACGAGCCGGGATATGAAACAATGGAGCTGATGGAAGATTCCGTCTTATATGTATTGAAAAGGAAAAAACTGAAAGAGTTGTTTTCGGAAGACTTGCACATCGCCAATTGGGGGCGGCGTTATGCGGAGATGGAGTTGCTTGCCACTGAGGAACGGCTGATTTCTATGTTGTCCGCTATCGCTTCGGAACGGTATAAGGAACTATTGGAGAAAGAGCCTGATTTGTTACAGCGATTGCCGCTGGGAAGTATCGCCACCTATTTAGGCATCACGCAAGCGAGCTTGAGCAGGATTAGAGCACAAATAAAGTGACGTTTCAACCAACGGGAGTATTGCAAGCGGTTTGGGTCTGCCCGAAACACAAACTTGCTACCCTTCCGTTGTTATTATTTATAATCCAAAACCTTTGCCCTTTCAGTGCGGTGTAACAGTCCTCCTAATGGACGAGGACAACTTGTCAAACTGCTCCTTGAACCACTCACCAATCAGTTGCCCGTTGATGGCAAGCGCAAATTTAGCTTTGTCTGTCGGGTCTTTCACCACTTGGAAACCTGCCCTTTCAGTCTTAAACTTGCGCCTGTGTTCCTCCGAATAGAGTTCGCCCTCGTAGAACAGCGGCTTGCCGCTGATGAGCGTGGTGATTTGCCTTTCGTTGAAACCGACTTTAAGACAAAATTTCTCCATGTACACCAACTCTTGGAACAGCGGAAACCATTTTTTTGCTTTAATTTGCTTTAAGACGGTTTTCAACTGTCTGCCCAACTTCTGTGTTTTTCTTCTAACTCCCTAATTATCAAATCCTGTTGCGTTAATCTGCAACAAATCGGCGGATATTCCAGAGATTTTGTGTATCTTTGTATTTCATAAAAGTGCCCTAAGCCCTGGCCTTGTTATGGAGATATGACCAAAGAGGCGGCTGATGAGCTTTATGGCTTAACGGAGCATTTTATATAAATGACGTGCGGCTAATGGCGTTGTTGTTGGCATAAGACAGAAAAATAACGAACATAAAAATAATAAAAGTATGATTATTGATTTTGAGAAGATTAATGAAGAGTCGGTTATGAACTTTAAGGGCGGTGAAGGACAGCTCGACACACGCAACTTTGTTGACTCTGCCAATAAAATAATGATGAGCCGCTTGAAGCCGGGAGCTTCAAGCGGATATCACACTCACGAGAACAATAGTGAGATAGTTTACATAATCAGCGGCGTAGGCCATTTCCGCTATGACGACACCACGGAGAACGTGAAGGCCGGCGACGTGCATTATTGTCCGATGGGACACTCTCACGCCATGTTCAACGACGGCACAGACGACCTGGTTTATTTTGCCATCGTGCCGGAACACAAACTTTAATTCATAATTCACAATTTATAATTCATAATTGGGTTGCTTAAACGTAGTTGGGCAATCCAATTACTTTTTTATACATCAAATACGAATTATAAATATCATTTTACCGAATCCTTAATACTGCTGCGCTTTACCAACAAGACAAATCATAATTGGCTTGCGCTGAACTTTGTTTTTCCATTCTCAATTCGCCATTTTCAATTATTTTAGGGATTTCCCTATGTTTTTTAGGAAGTTATAGCGTTGCGTTATTAAAAATAATCCGTAAATTTGTAATGTTTAAAACTTATATATCTGCGCAAAACGCAGGAGCTGACTTATAAATTGGCATTGTCAGAGTTCTGCCGTGTTCAGAACCTTTAACGGAAGGAGAGTTATTTATGAAAAAAACATGTGTATTGCTTTTGTGCGCATCAATGATAGTGGCGGGCTGCACCACAGGTGCCGGCACCGGAGCTTATGCCGGTTCAACGCTCGGCGCACTGCTCGGATCTGCCATTGGAGGCATTGCAGGCGGACCGCGCGGCAGCGACATCGGTACGCTTGTGGGCATGGCAGGAGGCGCTGCCGTTGGCGGAGCCTTGGGCGCACAGGCCGACAAACAGCAGCAGGAATATCAGCGATATGAAGACGCAAGGTTTGAGCAGAAGTATGCCGAGCACCGACGTGCTGCCACAGCCGGAAACGACGGCTACGACAGGTATTACGATGACAGCTATTACAGCCGGAGCTACGACGATATGAATAACGGCGGCGGATATGAAGACAGCGGATTCGACCCTACAAACAGCGGCGACGATGTGCTCTACGACTTCAACGGCTCTGACTATACGGGCAACTACACCGCCTCTCATCCGGAACATGTCGTCCCGTCGGCGCGGTATGATGAGATTGGTACGCCGGCAAAGGTGGACGACAGGCTGCCGCTGGAGGTGCGCAACGCACGCTTTGTTGACGACAATCAGGACCACAAGCTGAGCGGCGACGAGCTGAGCAAGGTGATATTCGAGATTTACAACGTGTCGGGCTCAACGGTCTATGACGTTCAGCCAATGGTGGTTGAGACCACAGGCAACAAGCGCATATACGTGTCGAACAGCATACACGTGGAGCGCATCGTGCCGGGCAAGGGCGTAAGATATACGGCAATGGTGAAGGGCGGCAGGAAACTGAAGGACGGCACGGCCTGTTTCCGTATATATGCCGTTCAGGGCAACGGCAACGTGGTGTCTAACGTGAGTGAGTTTAACATTGCAACTGCCCGGCGCTGAGACTTGCACGGAGTGGGGCAGGGCACAGGCAGAGCTTAAATAAGGAGGAAAGAGCAGATGAAGAAAAAGAAGATTGCCTATATTTCTGTTGCGGTTGTGGCCGCATTGGTTTTGCTGACGTTCGGCGCCGGCTGGTTTATGCTCGACTATGCCCTGAAGCCCGATGAAGGACGCAGGGACACCACGGCGTTTTATAAGCAGATGAGGCAAGAGTATCCATGGACAACTCCCTGGCTCGACAGTCTGAAGCATGCCGGAGCGCTGCGCGACACCTTTATAACAACGCTCGGCGGTGAGCGCCATCATGCCCTCTTCGTGCGCAATCCACGCTCAATGGGGCGCACGGCCATACTGGTTCACGGGTATAAAGACTGCTCTATACGCATGCTGCCCATAGCAAGCATATACGAACGCATGGGGTATAACATACTGCTGCCCGACCTGCATGCCCACGGACTCAGCGACGGCAACGACATACAGATGGGGTGGAAAGACCGCAAGGACATAATACGCTGGATATATGTTGCGCGCGGAATGTTCCGCAGCACCACGTATCAGCCGCGCATGGTGCTCCACGGCGTGTCGATGGGAGCCGCCACGGTGATGAACGTGTCGGGCGAGAATCTTCCTGACGGCATCTGCTGTTTTGTTGAAGACTGCGGCTTCACGAGTGTGTGGGACGAGTTCAGCCGTCAGCTCGGCGACCAGTTCCATCTGCCCGATTTTCCTGTGCTTCATGTGGCAAGCCTGCTCTGCAAGCTGCGCTACGGCTGGACGTTCGGCGAGGCGTCTCCGCTCAGTCAGTTGGGCAAGCAGCACACGCCTATGTTCTACATCCACGGCACGTCTGACGATTATGTGCCGTCGGCAATGGTGCTTCCGCTCTACAACATGAATCCGGCTTACGAAAACAAGGCTGACAAGACGCTGCGCTATAATGACATATGGCTCACGCCGGGCTGCGCCCACGCAAAGTCGTATCACGACTATCCGTATGAATATGAACGGAAGGTGAGAAACTTTGTAAGCAAGCATGTCGGAATGTAGTAAGGGTTGAACGGATAGCGGAATTTATTCAAGGACGGAGAGCAAAACATAAGGACGTACCCGAGGTGCATCCGTCTTTCGGCTTAGAATGTTTTTATGTTGATGACATTGCTTTTATTTGGGCGTACCTGGGATACGTCCCTACAGAAAATGTGATTGGGATATTGCTTGTGGTACGTTATAAAGCTATGTAAATCAGTGATTTATAATGATGTTGATGTGGAATAAATTATTGACATAAAAAACGGACAACAGTAACGCGTTATACTGTTGTCCGTTTTATTTTCTGTATGTCAAAATGCTTAGGGCATATCCGTAAGAGTCTGATCAAGCCCTTTATAGATGATGCTTGTTCACGTCATATTGTTTCGGCTGTATATTTATACCTGTTTCTCGGTTGAGGCTTCTTCGAGCAGCAGGCGTATGGCGTTGCGTATGTTGTTGCGTGCGTTGTCTTTCTTCATCGCTTCGGTTATGTCTTCATCGTCAGGCGTTACGGCCGCTACACGCGTAAATCCGGCATCAAGCAGAGCCTGTCGGTCGTCCACTTTTCCGGCGATGAGCCATGTCGGCAGACCTTTAGCCTTTGCCGCCTTCATCACGTGATAAGGCATCTTGCCCATTAGCGTCTGGCGGTCGGCATGCCCCTCGCCCGTTATTACGCAGCAGTCTTCGGTCAGGCGGCTGCCGAAGTCGGCCAGGCTGAGCATAAGTTCGGCGCCCGCCTTCATCTCTGCTCCGAGATATTGCATGAAGGCATAGCCCAGTCCGCCTGCTGCTCCTGCTCCGGGCCTGTCGGACAAGTCGTAGCCGAAGTGGCGAGCTGATATTTCGGCAAATCTCATTGCGCGGCTGTCGAGCATCTTAATCATGTCGGGCGTTGCCCCTTTCTGCGGTCCGAACACTGCAGCAGCCCCGTCGGGGCCGTAGAGCGGATTGGTTACGTCAGAAGCAAGAGTGAAGCGGCAGCCGTCGCGCAGTTCTGCGGCAATGTCGTCAAAGTGGCCGCCCCTAGGTGCCAGCTTGTCGGTTATGGCCATCATCATGCCTATGCCCGCATCGCTTGTGGCGCTCCCGCCCAGACCTACAATAAACTTTCTGCATCCGCGCTTAAATGCCGACGCTATCAGTTCGCCTACGCCATACGACGTGGCGCGCATGGGGTTGCGCTCCTCCTCGTCTACCAGCGTCAGTCCGCATGCCTGTGCCGTCTCTATTATAGCCGTGCCATCGGCCGTTATTCCATACTCAGCCTCCGTGAGCCGCATCATTGGGCCGTGTACGGATGTTGTAACGATATCTGCTTTTAGTGCGCCGGCAAATGCTTTCAGCATGCCTTCGCCTCCGTCAGAAACAGGAATGAGTTCTGTCTGAAATCTGTTGTCGTAGTCAGTTATAGCTTCGCTGACTGCCTTTTCGGCTTCGTATGACGTAAGGCAGCCCTTAAACGAGTCTATTGCCAGAATATATTTCATGTCTTATATGTTTTTTTGAGTTTTTCTTCGGTTAATGCTCATCTTCTGCACGCCGGTTACATTCATGTGCGATGCGGTCATTGCAGACTAGGCTTTAGGCGTCAGTCATGCAGTTTTTTATTAAAACACCGCAGTCAAACTGTTTGCCGGCTGTGCCGCCGTAAAAAATCTGTACAGGCTTTAACTTGCGCAAAGGTAAGCATTTATTATGATTTGCACAAACAATGAAATCATGCATGTTGCATTTATGCAAGTTTTGTCCTTTTTGAAAACAGATGACGTTCCTTTTTGTTTTTCCATTGGTACGGGACATTATGTTAAATAGGTGAAAATAAATAGGACGATATTCGTCGGCTACGAAAAAATGTTGTAATTTTGTGTTACCAAAATCTGTTAAATTTAATATTATGTTCAATTTAGATGATCTTTACAGAGCGCGGTATGTGCTTGGTGAAATATTAAGACGTACTGACCTTGTCAGAGCTCCTAAGCTTAATCCGGAAAGTGATATATATCTGAAACCGGAGAACCTTCAGATAACAGGTTCGTTCAAGATCCGCGGAGCTTATTACAAAATATCTCAGCTTACAGAGGAAGAAAAGAAGCGCGGCGTTGTGGCCTGCTCAGCCGGCAACCATGCCCAGGGCGTGGCTCTCGGTGCTACGTCACACGGCATCAAGTCGCTCATCTGTCTTCCTGAAGGCGCGCCTATCAGCAAGGTTGAGGCTACGCGTCGTCTCGGTGCCGAGATTTGTCTCGTGCCCGGTGTTTACGATGATGCATATCAGCGTGCAATGCAGTTGCGCGACGAGATGGGTTACACCTTCGTTCATCCGTTCAACGACGAACACGTGATAGCAGGACAAGGCACAATAGGTCTAGAACTGCTCGAGCAGCTTCCTGATGTTCAGGCAGTTGTCGTGCCTATCGGCGGTGGCGGTCTGATCAGTGGTGTGGCATACGCCATGAAGTCGCTCAATCCTAAAATAGAGATTTATGGCGTTCAGGCTGCCGGTGCTCCCAGCATGTATGAGAGCATCAAGCAGAAACAGGCTATAACATTGCCTCAGGTGTCTACTGTTGCCGACGGTATTGCCGTTAAGACTCCTGGCGACCTTACTTACGACATCTGCTCAAAGTATGTTGACGATATCTGCACCGTGTCTGAAGACGAGATATGCGCAGCAATTCTGCGTCTGCTTGAAGAGGAGAAGATCGTTGCCGAAGGAGCAGGAGCTGTAAGCGTTGCGGCTGCTATGTTCAACAAGGTGCCTATCAAGGGCAAGAAGACCATCTGTCTTGTCAGTGGCGGAAACATCGACGTTACTATTCTTAACCGTGTTATCAACCGCGGTCTGGAGAAGGGCGGCCGTATATGCACAATATCAATGGAGCTTGACGACAAACCCGGACAGCTCTATGAGGTCAACGGCGTTATCGCAGGCATGGGCGGCAATGTGCTTAGCGTATATCATGAGCGCAGCGCATACAGCAAGAAGATCAATGCATGTGAGCTGAGCGTAAAGATTGAGACACGTAACCACGAGCATGTGGAGGAGATTAAGGAGAGCCTGAAGTCAAAGGGCTTCAAACTTAAATAGTCAGCCTTCCGGCGGCGTGTGTACAGTCATGGCGCGGCAGTTGCTTATGCGTATGGTGTGTCATGCAGAACAATTAAAGCAATAAGACAATAATAACAATAAAATTTTTAAAATTAAAGAGAAATGAAAGCACTACATTCAGACAAAGCTCCTAAGGCTTTAGGTCCTTACAGCCAGGCTATCGTAGCCGGCGGATTCGTATTCGCATCAGGTCAGGTGCCAATCGACCCTGCAACAGGTGAATTTGCAGAAGGCGGTATCAAGGAGCAGACAAAGCAGTCGCTCACAAACGTTACCAACGTATTGGCTGAGGCTGGTATAGACCTTACACATGTTGTTAAGACAACAGTATTCCTTTCAGACATGGACAACTTCGCTGCCATGAACGAGGTTTACGCTACATTCTTCAAGGAGCCGTTCCCGGCACGTTCTGCTGTTGCCGTTAAGACTCTGCCTAAAGGCGCTCTTGTTGAGATTGAAGTTGTTGCAACATTAGAGAAATAATATTGCCAATAATAAAGTTTATGGGGAACCGGCTTTGGCTGGCTCCCCATTTTTTTGTTGTTTGTCTGAATATATTGTGTTCGGGCGTATTTATGGTTCTGTGGCTTTATTTCGTTTTGCAGTATGTGCCAGGCGCCTATTGCGGTGAGATATAGCTTCTCAGCGCCTCTACATAGTCCTCAAAGGCCTTCAGTCCCTTATCGGTTATGCGGCACGTTGTGCGCGGCTTCTTGCCTTGAAATCCCTTTTGGATCTCAATATATCCTGCGTTGCTTAGTTTGTCAAGCTGCACGCTCAGGTTGCCTGCCGTGGCCCTGGTCTGTTCTTTCAGATAAACGAAGTCGGCTTCGTCTACGCTCATCAGTATCGACATGACGGCCAGTCGCAGTTCGCTGTGCAGCAGCGGGTCAAGTGGTTTAAACATTCTTGCTTTTCTGTTATTGTTCTTTCTCGTTCAATTTTGCTTCGTTCTGTCTGCCTTTGGGCTTTCTGTTCCTGTATAATGCGATAGCCCCTGGTATAACCATCATCAGCATTCCGCCAAAGATAACGGCCGCCATCTCTTCCGGTCCGTTACAATCAAGGGCTGCTTTTATGCTGGCATATGAACCACTGCAGGCGAACAGCGATATCATCTCGCTTTTCAGCACGATGCCGGTCATTATGGCTGCAAAAGTCATGCAGATGTTTATTGTGGCAGATATCGGCAGTTCTTGGGCTATAGGGTCATTTCCAAAATTGGTAACCTGACTCGCCACTGTTGAAGTGAATATTACCACTGCAAATGTTCTCCATATATTTTTTGTGATGTCGTTTATGAATGATTTTGGTACACCGGCAGTTTCTTCTTCTATAATCATTTTGTGGTTGATTATCAGCCCGATGAAGACCATCACAATCCATCCGAGATTGCAGTAATAAGAGTTTGTGTAGCTCCACAACAATCCTATAACGGTTGCCGTTACGCATATAAGAATGCCCCATGTCAGAAGAGTTATTGCGCAGTTGCGTGTAATTACTTTTCGGCTTTGCTCAATAGTTTCGCGTATAATCTCGATACTGTGTTCTGCTGAAAGCTTCTTGTTTTCTTCCGTTTCCATATCGTTATTTTTTATATTGTCGGTTAATGATTATTCCGGGTATCACCAGAATGAAAAGTGATGTAAGGCATATTGCAAGCGATTCATACGGGCCGGGATACATAAGTGCAAAGTTGGCTGGCACCACTGATGCCACGGAGAATGCGGTTATGAAGGTGTGGCGGAGCACAAGGCCCGTAATCAGCCCCGTTAGCCCAAGCAGAAGTATCAGCACTGTCGTTATAGGCAGCTTGACCATATATACCGTGCTGTCAAACGAAAGCGTGCCTATGACGGCTGCTATGAGTGCAAACAGACCGAAAGATATCCATGATATTTTGAGCACTCTGCTGAAGAAGTTTGTAGGCTTTTTCTTGTCCTTGCGGCTCTTTGCTGCCGTAACGCTCCATCCAATGACGGCCATCAGGAACCAAAGTGCATTCCATGACGGATTGTCCGTCGTCTGCCATAAATAACACACAGCCACAGATGTTATGCATGTGAGTATGCCCCAGAATATCATCGGCATTCCGGCGTTGCGCATTATGTCGGTGCGGCTTTGCTCAATGGCCTCGCTTATTATCTTGAGGCTGCGTTCAGCCGAGAGTTTTTCGTTATTGTCCATTTCAAATTTAATTTTGTTGTTCTTAATATTGTATAATCTCCGGCACCGGCCCGTTTTTAGTGGCCGGTGTTAGGAGGTTGTCAGCCGGTCAGTCTGCCTGCCTGTCATGTCCCTTCATCTTGTCGGGGACATATATAAGCTCGATGTCTACCTTGCTGTTGCTTTCGCTCAGTTCATAGTCTCCGAAGGCGCAGTATTCCATTGGTATATTGTCCTTCTCGTCGAGTTGTCCGTTGCCGTTCTCGTCATGAAAGACATATATGGTGCCCTTCCCGTCGGGCACGTCCTTTATGATGGTTTCAATCTTGCCTTTCTCGGCTTTAACCTTAGCCCATTGTCCGCTCTTCGTGGCTACAAGTATCTGCCCCTTGTCGTTCGGTATGTTGCTTACGGTGAGCTGCATGTCTCTTTGTGCCGAGGCGGTTGCTGTGGCCATAAGTGCTATGGCCAGCATAGCAGTGTTTAATATCGCCTTTTTCATAGGAATAGGTTTTAACTGTTATAAACTTCATTTACAGTTCTCACACTCGTTTCAGTCACTCTGCAGCTGTGGCTTCACGAGTTTTATCCGGATATATTGCAAATATAAAGCAGTTTATAATATAAACCAAATAAAAGTGAAAATAATAGTTGCTTGGTTTAAATATTTTAACATTATGATGGTCTTATTCAGGGAAAACGCCAAAACGTTAACTCATTGTCTTGAAAATTATATTATGCAGAACGCTATGATTTACATTGTAAAACACCGTCTTTTGTGTTCTCATATGCCGTGTTTTGCATTATGAAAGGTGCCCTTTTGGATTGTGGTTAGGCATATCTTGACAAGTAACGGCATGATGTATGCCACTTAATGGCGGCAGGGTCGGGGTAAACAAAAAATTTTTTGTAAAAGAAACGTCACTCGTCACAAACGGCCATAACCTGCTGTTATGTAGTCAGTTATAGTGTGACGAGTTGAAAAGACAACTCATCACGGCATGTCTCTTTATCTGATTTGGTCCTGTATGTCCTCTCCTAAATTTTAAGAACTTAAACAGGGTATATCTTGATAAAGCCCAAATAGAGTGTTTGATTTTGAGTGAAATCTCTTCGGTTAAGCAGGCAGCTGTTGAGGGTTGGCTCTGTTATTCGATGAATAGAATATTATTGTGAAATTTAAGGCATGCATTTTTGTGCTTGATGTATGCCGGTATGCACATATTGCTGTATTGCTGCGTGTTCGGTTATACCATATTGTGGCTGAAAATATTAATATGTGATGAGTTGTGATGAGTTGAGAATGCAACTCGTCACACTATATGTTGTTGAATACGAATGTGTTACGTGCAGATGTGATGAGTGACGTTTCTCTTTGAAAAACTTTTTCTGTTGCGTATGCGTTGTGAGTTTTGTCGTGTAAGCCACGCGTTATGCATACGGGACACATAAGTCAGACTATTGTTTTTTGTTCTTCTTGTTATGTTCCTTATGTTCTTTATGCTTCTTGTTTTCCTTATGTTTCTTGTCTTTTGGCTCCTTGCCTTTGTGTTCTTTGCCTTTCTTGCTGTTCGTCTTGCTTTGCTCTGTGCTGTTTCTCATCCATTCCGGCGTGAAGTCGTCGTCCTTCTCCGTTATCTCATAGTCAAGTTCGGGCAGCTCAATCTTTTTCTCGTTTCTGAACGGAACGCCCTTCTCCTCTTCATATTTTTCCACCCTGACCATGGCCACGCCAGCTCTGATTATGCCTATCTCCTTTGCCGCGGCGTATGACAGGTCGATAATGCGGTGACCGCTGCATCTGTCGGCCACTCTCACGACAACGCTTTTGCCGTTTTTAATGTTTGTAACCTTCAGCATGGTGCCCAGTTCGTATTTCTTGTGGGCGCAGATGAGGCTGTCTCTGTGGTATCTTGTGCCGTCGCTCATCCTCCGTCCATGCAGACGGTTAGAATAATAGCTGGCCATACCTTTCTCCTGTGCCGGGAGAAAAGTATGGCCAAGCCATAAAAATGTAATTATGAGAATTATTCTGTTTATCACTTATATCTCTAAGGTATTAGATAATACCCTGCTCGAGCATAGCCTGAGCCACCTTCATGAAACCTGCGATGTTAGCACCCTTAACGTAGTCGATAGTGCCGTCGGGCTGTGTACCATATTTAACACAAGCCTCGTGTATGCTCTTCATGATGAAGTGGAGCTTAGCGTCAACCTCTTCAGCTGCCCATCCTAAGTGAGCTGCGTTCTGTGTCATTTCAAGACCAGATGTTGCAACACCACCTGCGTTAACAGCCTTACCAGGAGCGAACAGTATGCCGTTAGACTGGAATTCGTGGATAGCTTCAGGTGTACATCCCATGTTAGATACCTCGCAGCAGCACCATGTACCGTTAGCGATAAGTTCTTTAGCGTCGTCACCGTTCAGCTCGTTCTGGAATGCGCAAGGAAGTGCGAGGTCACACTTAACAGACCATGCTTTCTTTCCAGGAGTGAATATAGCCTTGCCAGGGAATTTGTCTGCCATCATAGAAACCTGGTTGCGGTTAGAAGCGCGCATTACCAACATGTAGTCGATCATGTCCTTTGTGATGCCTTCAGGTATCTCGCATACGCCGTCCGGACCAGATATTGCGATAACTTTTGCACCGAGTTCAACAGCCTTTGTTGCAGCACCCCATGCTACGTTACCGAATCCAGACAATGCAATTGTCAGACCCTTGATGTCTTTGCCAGCCTTGTGGAGCAAGTGCTGTGTGAAGTAGAGAGCACCGAAACCGGTTGCCTCAGGACGAAGGATAGAACCGCCCCATGTAGCACCCTTACCTGTTAACACACCTGTGTTGTATTCGCGAGCGAGCTTTTTGTACATTCCGTACAAGAAACCGATTTCACGTCCGCCAACACCAACGTCACCTGCAGGAATATCTGTGTCAGGACCGATGTTCTTCCAAAGTTCGAGCATGAATGCCTGGCAGAAACGCATGATTTCAGCGTCAGACTTGCCTACCGGGTTGAAATCAGAACCACCTTTACCGCCACCCATAGGCAGAGTGGTCAATGCATTCTTGAATGTCTGCTCGAAGCCTAAGAATTTAAGCATAGATACGTTTACAGCCGGGTGGAAACGCAAACCGCCTTTGTACGGGCCGATAGCGCTGTTGAACTGAACGCGGTAACCGAGGTTGTTCTGTACCTCACCTTTATCGTCAACCCATGTTACACGGAATGTGATGATACGCTCAGGTTCTACCATTCTTTCAACAATCTTGGCTTTCTCAAACTCAGGATGCTGATTGTAAGTGTCTTGAATTGATTCCAACACTTCTCTTACGGCTTGTAAGTACTCTTTTTCGCCCGGATGCTTCATTTCCAGGTCTTGCATTATTTTCTGGACTTCCATAGTATATGTTTTTAGTTAAACTAACATTGTGTCGTTTTCTTGATGACAAATGTAGTCTTTTCTTGTGTAACTGCCAAGGAAAATCCAATTTATTTGATATATGAAACTTACTTTTTGTACTTTTTTACATTATAATTGGCATTTTTGCCCCCTAATGGCTAAAAATAAGCGGAGGCAACATGTGTTACAATGTCGCCTCCGCTGTTGTCGCTATATGAAAAATGTAACTTTTAGTCGATTTTCGACAGAGCCTGCTTCAGGTCGTCAATGAGGTCGTCGGCATCCTCGATACCTATCGACAGACGTATCAGGTCGGGGGCTATGCCGGCTTCTTTCAGCTGCTGTTCGCTCAGCTGGCGGTGTGTGTGGCTTGCCGGATGCAGCACGCATGAGCGGGCGTCGGCCACGTGTGTGGCTATGTTTATAAGCTCGAGCGAGTCCATAAACTTTATTGCTGTGTCGCGGTCGCCCTTCAGTCCGAACGACATTACGCCGCATGAGCCGTTGGGCAGGTACTTGCGGCCCAGCTCGTAGCTTGCGTCATCCTTCAGTCCGCAGTAGGTTACCCATGCCACATGCGGGTCATTGTGCAGGAACTCTGCCACCTTCTGGGCGTTGGCGCAGTGCTGGCGCACGCGCAGTGCGAGTGTCTCGAGGCCGAGGTTGAGCAAGAAAGCATTCTGCGGCGACGGTATAGAGCCGAGATCGCGCATCAGCTGTGCCGTGAGTTTGGTCATGTAAGCCATCTTGCCGAAGGCCTTTGTGTATGTAAGTCCGTGGTACGACTCGTCGGGAGTGGTCAGTCCGGGGAACTTGTCGGCATGTGCGTCCCAGTCGAAGTTGCCGCTGTCAACCACGCAACCGCCCACCTGTGTTGCGTGTCCGTCCATATATTTAGTGGTAGAGTGGGTAACTATGTCGCATCCCCATTCAAACGGGCGGCAGTTTATTGGTGTAGCAAAGGTGTTGTCTATGATGAGAGGCACGCCGTTCTTGTGGGCAATGCGTGCAAACTTCTCAATGTCGAGCACCTTGCAGCCCGGGTTAGATATTGTTTCGCCGAACAGAACCTTTGTGTTAGGTCTGAAAGCCTTCTGTATTTCCTCCTCGCTGCTTTCGGGGTTGACGAAGGTGCACTCTATGCCGAGCTTCTTCATCGTTACGCCGAACAGGTTGTAGGTTCCGCCGTAAATTTCGTTTGACGTTACGATATGGTCGCCTGCCTCACAGATGTTGAACACGGCGTAGAAGTTGGCAGCCTGACCTGACGATGTAAGCATAGCGCCGACGCCGCCCTCAAGGGCAGCAATCTTCTTTGCAACATTGTCATTTGTCGGGTTCTGCAGGCGTGTATAGAAATATCCTTCCTTCTTGAGGTCGAACAGCATTGCCATCTCTTCGCTGTTGTCATATTTGAATGTGGTGCTCTGAACTATAGGCGGCTGCACCGGTTCGCCGTTTTTAGGTTCCCATCCTCCGCGCACGCAGAGTGTAGACGGTTTCAGATTTTTCTTCATCTTTCCAGTTTTGTTAGTTTATATATGTTATGCTTTTTTGTTATCCTCTATGCAGCGGCCTGTTGCTTAGGGGCTGTCTTCAGCGGCATAATGATGTGCCGCTCATGTCCAGGGGCCGTTCTGCCGGGTTGTTACCTATTGTTTGCTTTGTCGTCGCCGTTGCCTTATTGTCAGCATAAGTGTGCTTATGTTTGTCAAAATGCCATGTGCGTTGCTTAAAATACAATGACATTTAAACGGTATGCACGCTTTGTCTTACATGGCTGACTGCTGAGTTAAGTGTTGCAAAGTTAGCATAAAAATTTGATTGAACGAATATTCTATGGCTTAATTGACTTTTGTTATGATGCGTTTACGCATTACTAATATTATAATAAGGTGTAAATGCCGCCGCATGAACTTTTCGCGGCTTATGGCCAGATAAAATAAAAAAAGCAGAAAATAATCTCATATTTTCCTGATTTTTCAGATTGTTTTCAGATTCGGTTGCTTTATTTGCAAAAAACAAAGGGAGAATATATGCCGCGCGGCGATGTTGCCGAGGGGCAGACAAGGTTCCTCTGAGAAAAATAGATGTAAAAAAGAAACAACAGTATAAACAGAAAAAAGGATTATTATGAGAACAATTGATTTTTTGAAGATGACAGCAATCTGCGCTTTCGGCGCACTGGTTACAACATCCTGCAATGACGACGACGATGACGACAAGGTTCAGGTGCCTGGCGTTGTGCAGGAAGCCTTCAGTCAGAAATATGCCGGAGTGCAGCATGTAGAGTGGGAGATGGAGGCCAACGGATATCTCGTTGCCGAGTTTATCAAGGACAGCAAGGAGCATGATGCATGGTATATGGGCGACGGAACATGGATGATGACCGAGGTTGACCACGGCCGCGACCTTACGGCTCTGCCACAGGCTGTGCAGGACGGATATGCACTTACGGTGTATGCGCAGCAGCAGTGGACTGTGGACGACATCGACGAAATACAGCGCAAGGGCTATGAGACAATTTACAAGATTGAGGTGGAGAAAGCCGGACAGCCCGACCACGACCTCTACTTTGACGTAGCCGGAACACTGTTCAGAGACGTTCAGGACCAGGACGACGACCGCAACGAAGGACTGCTGCCGGGACAGATGCCAGCCGAAATACAGGCTTATGTAGACGCCAACTATGCAGGAGCCATGGTGGTTGACTTTGAGAAGGAGCGCAACGGATACGAGCTTGACATCCGCCACGGCGGCAAGAGCATAGAGATACGCTTTGACAGCTCATACAACTGGGTGCAGACTTCAACCGACTGCAAGAGAGACATTCCTGCCAACATCCTTGCTGCTGTCAACGCCGCATATCCCGGAAAGGTGATTGACGACTGCGACTATATCGAGACAGCTGCCGGAGAGGCTTATTATCTGATTGATCTCGACAACTATGACAAAGACCTTAAGGTTACCGCCGACGGCGCTATAACCGAGGTGATAGATTACTAAATAATTTTAACGCTGCGGGCGGGGGCACATGTTTGTGCCTCCGTTCGTTTTTTAGTGGGATAATGTCAAAAAACTTTGATATTGTTTCACTCTTTTCTTACTTTATTAGTATCTTTGCGGAAAAAGACTTTTAACCCAAATCGTTATTAGTATTCGGTCAGGATTTTGCTTAATATAGAGCGGCTTTTCGTTAGATTTTTTTCATGCATAGCGTGCTATGTCAAGAAAAAGCCGGCAAAAAGACGCTATTAGAGACAAAAATACGGGCTGAAAGCATGAAAGCACAAAATAGGTAAAGCTATGTGCGGTCTAATGACCGGTTGGGGTTTAATCTTGTCTAATCTGAGAAAGACTGTAAAGTATGGGCTTGTTTAAGTTTTATTCGCATTTAGCCAAGCCGGTGGCACGTCGCCGTGAGCTGTTCCTGCTGCTTTTGGGCGCAGCCATGCCAGCCCTGTTGCTGCTGCCTTTTGTCGGCAGTTTCAGCCTGTTTGTCATTATTCTCATGTTCTGGTGCATGCTTGTAGCCACGCTTTATTGTCTTTATAAGGAGAAAAAACATAATAACTGACATAACGATATGAGCGAAAACGAGCCACAGCAGTGGAAAAAATTTTATCTGAAAGATGTGTCGTTCATGAACCTTATGACACATCGCATATTCAATGTGCTTATAGTTGCCAATCCGTATGATGCCTTCATGCTTGAGGACGATGGCCGTGTTGACGAAAAGATATTCAACGAATACACCGAGCTTGGCCTTCGCTATCCGCCGACGTTCACCCAGGTGAGCACCACGGAGGAGGCTGCCGAGGTGCTGGCCTCTACCAGCATCGACCTCGTGATATGCATGCCCGGTAATGCAGACAACGACGCCTTCACGGTGGCACGTTCCGTAAAGGCAAAGTTTCCCGACATTCCCTGCGTCGTTCTTACGCCCTTCTCTCACGGCATAACGCGCCGCATGGTCAACGAAGACCTGTCAATCTTTGAGTATGTGTTCTGCTGGCTGGGCAACACAAACCTGATTTTGTCCATCATAAAACTGATAGAGGACAAGATGAACCTTGAGCACGACATTGCCGAGGCAGGTGTGCAGATGATTCTGCTCGTGGAGGACAGCATACGCTTCTACTCGTCTTTGCTGCCCACTCTCTACAGCTTTATCCTCGCCCAGAGCCAAAGCTTCGCCACGGAGGCACTCAACCCCCACAGCGCCGCGCTGCGAATGAGGGGCAGGCCTAAGGTGGTGCTGGCAAGAAACTACGACGAGGCTATGGAGCTCTACACGAAATACCGCGACAATACGCTCGGAATAATCTCTGACTGCCGCTTCCCGAAGGGCGAAGAGAAAGACCCCGAGGCAGGACTGAAGCTGCTCCGCGAGATAAGGAAGGACAACGAATACATACCGCTGATACTGCAAAGCAGCGAGAGCGAAAACCGCAAGAAGGCCGAGGCCGAACGTTTCCTGTTTATTGACAAGAACTCAAAGAAGATGAACCTCGACCTGCGCAGACTCATGGAGGAGCACATGGGTTTCGGCGACTTCATATTCCGCGACCCGAAGACGCACGAGGAAGTGATGCGCGTGCGCACGCTGAAGGAGCTGCAGGACAACATCTTCAAGATACCTTACGACTCGATGCTCTATCACATATCCCGAAACCACATGAGCCGATGGCTGTGTGCCAGGGCGATATTCCCCGTTTCGGAGTTTCTGAAGAACGTTACGTGGCACAAGCTGCAGGACGTTGACCTTCACCGCAAGATTATCTTTGAGGCCATTGTGCAGTATCGCCACATGAAGAACATAGGCGTCGTGGCCGTGTTCGACCGCGGAAAGTTCGACCGTTACGCCCACTTCGCACGTATCGGCGACGGCTCTCTTGGCGGAAAAGGCCGCGGACTGGCCTTCCTCGACAACATAATAAAGAGCCATCCTGAGTTTAGCGAGCGCGAAGGCGTCAAGGTGTCGATACCCAAGACCGTGGTGCTCTGCACCGATGTGTTCGACAGGTTCATGGAGAGCAACAACCTCTATCAGATAGCCCTGAGCGATGCCAGCGACGAGGAAATACTGCACCACTTCCTGAAGGCGCAGCTTCCGGACAAGTATATATCAGACTTCCTCACCTTCTTCGAGGCAACCGACAGGCCTATAGCCATACGTTCGTCGAGCCTGCTCGAAGACTCTCACTATCAGCCCTTTGCCGGCATATATTCGACATATATGATACCGAAGCTCGACGATAAGTATCAGATGCTGCAGATGCTTGCCGCCGCCATAAAGAGTGTGTATGCCTCGGTCTACTATCGCGACTCGAAGGCATACATGACGGCCACGAGCAACGTGATAGACCAGGAGAAGATGGCTGTAGTGCTGCAGGAAGTGGTCGGCAAACAATACGGAGACCGCTATTATCCTAATATATCAGGCGTGTTGCGTTCCATCAACTATTATCCTGTAGGCAACGAGACATCAGAGCAGGGCATTGCGAGTCTTGCGCTCGGACTGGGTAAGTATATCGTAGACGGAGGACAGACGCTGCGCGTAAGTCCGTATCATCCTGACCATGTCATGCAGACAAGTAAGGTGGAGCTTGCGCTTAGTCAGACGCAGACACAGTTTTATGCTCTTGACATGAAGGACGTAGGCGACGACTTTAAGGTTGACGACGGATTTAATATTCTCAAGCTTGACGTGGCTGATGCCGACAAGGACGGTGCCCTGACATACATAGCCTCTACTTTCGATCCTTATAACAACATGCTGCGCAAGGGGGCATATGATGAAGGCTGGAAGGTGGTTTCGTTCTGCGGAGTCTTGCAGAACGGGGCTTTCCCGCTGCCCGAACTGATGCAGATGGCTATGAAATACGGAGCCGAGGGCATGAGGCGTCCAGTTGAGATAGAGTTCGCATGCAATATAAACAATGACCGCACGGGAGAATTCTATCTGCTGCAGATGCGTCCTATCGTAGACTGCAAGCAGATGCTTGACGAAGACTTGACCAAGATTGACGACAAGCGATGCCTGCTGCGTTCTCACAATTCGCTCGGACATGGCGTCAGCAACGAGATAATGGACATAGTATACGTTAAGGCTGACGAGAATTTCACGGCGGCAAACAATCCGCTCATTGCAAGTGAAATAGAGCATATCAACCATAAGTTTGTTGAGGAAAACAAGAACTACATTCTTATCGGACCGGGCCGCTGGGGCTCTAGCGACTCATGGCTTGGCGTTCCCGTAAAGTGGGCATACATCAGTGCTGCCTGTCTGATTGTTGAGGCCGGACTGGCAAACTATCGCATCGATCCGAGTCAGGGCTCACATTTCTTCCAGAACGTTACAAGTCTTGGCGTTGGCTATTTTACCATTGACGATTACAAAGACGACGGTATCTACCGTAAGGATTTGCTCGACGCCATGCCGGCAGTGTACGAAACGGAGTTTGTGCGCCACGTGCGCTTCAGCCGTCCGCTTAAGATAATGATGGACGGCATGAAGCAGGAGGGCATCGTTCTGCTGCCTGAAGATGACTGACGCTTACTTTTTATTATTATATCGCGGCTGTTCCACTTAGCGGTGGGGCAGCCGTTTTTTGTGCTGTCATGTGTTATGCCGGTGCCTGTATGCACATTTGTTAGACGGTTGCGTATTTGCTTCTGATAAGTTCCATGTGCTGTGAGAACAGAAAACTTTGCGGTCTGAACAAACCGGTTGAGCCCCTGAGACGGTAGTATTTGAAATCGGAATGCATTTTGGCGTGAAAACGGCAGAAAATGTGCAGTTTCTGTAATACTCTGATATGTAGTGCTTTACAGCGTTTGTTGTGGCTTGATGAACTGAAATTCTGCCTGTTCCGTTGTGAAATGCAGTCTTTTATATGGCAAAACATGGCCTTTTATGTTATGAAAAGCAGTGGATTGCAGTGTGAAAACATATCTTTTTGAGCGTAAAACACCTTTTATATGTTAAATACATTAACCTTTCTGTCTTTTGATGTCAAATGACTTAACATTTTGTAAGACTTGAATTTCTATTTCGTCAGAAAACTTTGTAAAAGTTTTTCTTGCCCTTTCTGTCCGACTGCTCCTGTATGTTCAGTGGCACGTATTGGCCGTTTGTAGTGTCATGGCATGATGTAACGCTTTCATTAAGTAAACGTCCGGCCAGATAAAGGCTGTAGGAAGGCAGCCGGAATGATGCTGAAAGACAAGTGAAAGCATCATAGCGCCTGGCGGATGAAAACAATATTAGGCCGGGAGTGCAGATAAGGGTTTAACTCTTTTTACGTAGACAGATGCCCCGAAAGCCGCGTTAAAGCATTATTTTTGCAGTGAAATTAACGCCGTTTTGGCAAAACCGAATACATAATAATAACAATAAAAAGAAAAACAGAATATGGACAACAGACAAGATTTTTATTCGCGGCAGGTAGAAAGCCTGTCGGCCATGATACAGCGGTTGAAGCGCAAGGGACGCACCTATGTGGCAATGGAGCTTGTAACGTTTTGCCTTGCCGTGCTGGCATTTGTGTTCTTCTGTCTGCGCGGACTGCCCGTAGGTCTGCTTTGCCTTTCCGTGGCGTTTATGGCAGCCTATGTAGTGGCTCGCCGTGCCGACGTGCGCAACAGCGAGACCACCGACATGCTGCGCCGCCGGCGTCAGGTGTATGAGAAGGAACTGAGCTATCTGCGCGGCGACTACAGTTGCTTTGGCAGCGGAAGCCGCTACATCGACTCGTCGCACGCGTTCACTTACGACATGGACGTGTTCGGCCGCGACTCGCTCTTCAACCGCATTAACCGTACGGTAACCACCGGCGGAAGCGACTTTCTGGCTTCATCGTTCCAAAGTCTGCTTAAAGACAAGGCTGAGATAGAGGCACGCCGCCGCGCCATAGCCGAACTGGCGGGCATGGAGAGCTGGCGCACGGAGTTTCTGGCGCTCGGTCAGCGCCTGGCGTCGGACACAAAGAAGAAGGGCGAAGCCATCGACACAGCGATGATAAACCGTGTGGTCAGTGAGATAAGCGCCATGAACATTGCTCCTCAGGCAGGCAGCATGCTTGCCCTCGTGGTGGCGTGGGCGGCCATAGCAGGCTTCATTGCCGTAATGGTATTGGCAATAGTGGGCATTGTTCCGTCGTCGCTTGCCGTCATGTGGGGCGTGGTGCAGATGTTCCTCGTCATAGCCCTCAACATGAGGTCGCTGCGCCAGATAAGCCGCGCCGTCGAGAAGTTGCATGCACATCTGCACGACTATATCGGACTGATACGCCACATAGGCAATGCAGAGTTTGAGAGCGAATGCCTGCGCGACTTGCGCAACAGGCTGACATCGGGCGGCGACGGCGCGCTGACTTCGTTCGGAGAGCTGTCTGATATTCTGAAAAGTCTCGACCGCCGTGGCAATTTCATCGGACTTATTCTGTTCAACATGTTTGCCCTGAGCGACTTTTTCCTCGTGCGCCGTTTCCTCAGATGGCAGCGCCACTATATGGAGCGTATAGCCGACTGGACCGGCTGCGTGAGCCAGATTGACGCTCTTGTGTCGATGGCCGTATACAGCTACAACGAGCAGCAGGCTGTGGCGGCAGAGGTGGTTGAGGCCGACGGAGTGGTGTATGAGGCCAAGGGCATTTATCATCCCTTCCTTGGAGCCAAGGCCGTGCGCAACGATTTCACCATTGATGACGGCAACTATTATATCGTAACCGGTGCAAACATGGCAGGCAAGAGCACCTTCCTGCGCTCTATCGGCGTCAACTACATTCTAGCAATGAACGGAATGCCCGTGTTTGCCGAGTCGCTGCGCGTGTCGGTGTTCAACCTTTTCAGCAGCATGCGCACCGCCGACGACCTGAGCCGCGGCATATCCTACTTCAACGCTGAGCTGCTCCGTCTGCGCCAGTTGATTGAGAGCTGCAAGCATGCAGCCCGCACGCTGATAATACTCGACGAGATTCTGAAGGGCACCAACTCGCTCGACAAGCTCAACGGCTCGCGTCTTTTCCTTCAGGAGATATCCCGCCTGCCCGTGTCAGGCATAATAGCCACCCACGACCTCGAACTGTCGAAGATGGAGGACGACGCCCCGTCGCGCTTCCACAACTGGTGCTTTGAGATAGAGCTGGGCGGCAACATAACCTACACCTACAAGATAACGCCCGGCGTGGCACGCAACCAGAACGCCACGTATCTGCTGAAGAAGATAATTGAGGAGATATAGTTCCGTTTAAGGAGTTAAAGTAGTTAGAGGAGTCAGAGTAGTTAAAGTCATTAGTATTCAGGTTATGTCCGGTTTGTAAAGATAGCAGAAAATTTATTGAAATATATCAACAAAACCAATGACTTTAACTACTCTGACTCCTCTAACTGCTTTAACTCCTCGCCTTAAATATTGATTTAAATCAACAAATCACTGTTATATTGCATTTTATACACTCAAAATATTGCATATTAGTAAAAAATCCGTACCTTTGCATCGTGTTTTTCATAGTATTAGATTTAAGGTTAACAAGGTTGGAGTACAGCGGTACTCCTTTTTTTATGCCCTTATCTAAATAACCGTCTTTTAACAGTTTTGCTTCCTTTATGTTTTTATGCCGCGGCACATGTCTGGCATTCTGCAATTAATTGTAAAACTCACATTGCAAAATATTATGCCGTTTTTGGGCAATGTACAATTAATCTGAAAATTCACCGGAATGCAACACTAAAAGTTGGATTATTCTTTTGTATTGAGAAATTAAAATACTAACTTTGCGCTGTGTAACAGAACGTTTATTTATAAAACATAAAAAAAGGTATTATGGTAAGTTATAAGACACTAGGCTTGGTAAACACCCGCGAGATGTTTAAAAGAGCCATTAACGGCGGTTACGCCATTCCGGCATTCAACTTCAATAACATGGAGCAGCTTCAGGCTATCATCAAGGCTTCTTCAGAACTGAAGTCTCCGGTAATCCTGCAGGTTTCTAAAGGTGCGCGCAACTATGCCAACCAGACACTGCTCGAGTATATGGCTCAGGGTGCTGTAGAGTATGCTAAGGAACTTGGCTGCGCTCATCCTGAGATAGCACTTCACCTTGACCACGGTGACAGCTTCGAGCTTTGCAAGAGCTGTGTAGACATGGGCTTCTCTTCTGTTATGATAGACGGTTCTGCCCTGCCTTATGACGAGAATGTTGCTCTTACTAAAAAGGTTGTTGAGTATGCTCATCAGTATGACGTTACTGTAGAGGGTGAGCTCGGTGTGCTCGCCGGCGTTGAGGACGAGGTTGCTTCTGAGGTTTCTCACTATACAAAGCCTGAGGAAGTTATCGACTTCACAAGCAAGACTGGCGTTGACTCTCTCGCTATCTCTATCGGTACAAGCCACGGAGCTTACAAGTTTAAGCCGGAGCAGTGCACACGCGACCCGAAGACTGGCCGCCTGGTTCCTCCTCCATTGGCATTCGATATTCTTGATGCTATCATGCAGCAGCTTCCCGGATTCCCAATCGTGCTCCACGGTTCTTCTTCAGTTCCTCAGGAGTATGTTGACATCATCAACCAGTACGGCGGCAAACTGCCCGACGCTGTTGGTATTCCTGAAGAGCAGCTTCGCAAGGCTTCTAAGAGCGCCGTTTGCAAGATTAACATCGACTCTGACTCTCGTCTGGCTTTCACAGCTGCTGTTCGTAAGACATTGGCTGAGAAACCTGCTGAGTTCGACCCGCGTAAATACTGCGGACCAGCACGCGACCTCATGGAGGAAATGTACAAGCACAAGATCACAAACGTGCTCGGTTCAGACAACAAGCTGGCTCAGCTCGACTAATTCTGATATTCGGCACATTAAGAAATATAAGTGCATAGATATTTATAAAAGTGAAAATTCCACAGTGAATTTTCACTTTTATTGTTTTCAGCCCTACCTCTCATCCCATTTCCCGGCATTTATAATTGTTGATATCTCGCGGGATATGCTGTAATGCTGGCATTATTTTCATCTGAATATATGCTGCTATTGTTTGTAAAAGGCACTAAACCGCATTGTGAAACGTGTGCTTTTGCATGCCGGAATACGTCCTTTTGCGTTACGAAAGCTATGCTTTGGCATAGGCTGTGGCAAGTGTCGGATTAATTAAAGAATATTTTTCTTAGAAACTCATCACTCATCACAAGAGTCATTAACGTTTTGACAGTCAGTGAGATATGGTGTGATGAGTTGAGGCTTCAACTCGTCACGCTCTAATATATTGAGGTCCAATATGTTAAGCACTAATGTGATGAGTGATGAGTTTTTAAGAAAAAAAATTTTAGTTTAAGTCTATCCTGATTCTTGTTCATGAGAAAATATAAATGCGGCATCACGTACCTGTTGTGCGTAATGCCGCATTTGTTGCTTTTATAATATATTTATGTGCATATCGCCTCGACGGCTTGTTGCCGTGGTTATAGCGGTTTTCTGCGTTATGTCCTTATCAGGTTGCGTCCCGCGTCAATTCTAAGGAAAATGAACAGCAGTATGGTGAAGCCCCATAATGACGAACCTCCGTAGCTGAAGAAGGGCAGGGGGATACCTATGACAGGCGTAAGGCCGAGCACCATGCCCACGTTGATGAACACGTGGAAGAGAAATATGCTCAGCACGCAGTAGCCGTAGACACGGCCAAACTTGAACGGCTGCCGTTCGGCCATCTTTATTAGACGCAGAATGAGCGCAAGGAACAGCAGCAGCACGCCTGCTGA